>JAUYME010000071.1 GCA_030699515.1 bacterium | reverse complement strand
TAGCGCTGTGCTTCTACAGTAATGCGCGGTTTGTTGTCCAGGTCAAGAACTTGGTTTGGCCGAAGTGGGATAATCAGTTCAAATTCTTTATCTGAAAATGCCGGCACCGAACCAAGAAGAGTTTTGGAAGCAATAATAATTTCGCCCAGCTGACCGCTAAGCTGAACGGAAAGCTCCACTTTTGAAAGCACATAAGCATTATCGTTTCTAAATATTCCGGTAATGGCCAACCTTGGCCTAAGAGTGCCTTCATCTCTAATCTCTGTTTCAACTGAGCGAATTAATGTTTTCGGTCTATTGTATTCTTCACGAGGAGCCCAATTGATATCTGAAAGGAAAATTTCTATTCGCTCTACCTCTCCTCGGTCAATTTTTACACCGGGATAAATAATTGTTTTAAGCTCTTCGGGATAGATAAATGAAGTGGCTGAAAATTGGTAAAGAGCCGGACTGCTGGTTGAGTTATCGGGATAGAAGTTTGCAGTGTAGTTAAATGCTTTGGCTCCAAAATGCGGGTTTGGATTTTCCAGCTGGAAGATGAGGATGCTCTCTCCATCAATAGGAGAATCTATAAGCGCTTCCCTGCTGTATTCAATTGCTTTCAAATGGCGAATTGCGCAGGTTTCGCAAGAGCCTCCGCAATCAACTTCTTCTTCGTCTTGGTTTAATTTATTGTCAAAGCAGCTTGGAGCAGATTTTAGGGCAGATGCATAAAACAAATAAACAATGCCAACAATAATAGTGAGGTATAAAAGCCCATAGATAAGTTGTTTAATAAATTTTCTAAACCTCATGTTTATAGATACTAATATACGAATGCATGCGAATGATACTAATGGCTACGAATTCGTGTTTATTTTTATTTGTTGTCATTTGTTGATTTGAGTACATTTGCAGATTGGTATCTTGAATATATTGGTATCTTATAACTAGAAGAAAGTATTTAAGAAGAAAATTACTAGCCCAAGCGCAACGAAAATTACGGAAATTATCCAAAAGCGCATCGTGACCTTTGTTTCGTGCCAACCCACGGCTTCAAAGTGATGATGAATAGGCGTGGAGAGGAAGATTTTTTTCTTTCTGAATTTCTTACTGAAAAGCTGCAAAATAACCGATCCGGATTCCAAAACAAATATTGGAGCAAAGAACGGAAGAAGAAGCACGGTGTTGGTAAGCATGGCAATGACTCCGATTGTAATTCCAAGCGCCATAGAGCCGGTATCGCCCATAAAAAACCTGGCCGGATAAATATTAAACCAAATGAAGGCCAGAAGCGCTCCAATAACCACTGCGGAAAAAGCCGCAAGATGAAATCTACCCAAAACAAAGGCCACAACAGTGAGAGCAACGAAAGTGAAAAGCATTACTCCGCCGGCAAGGCCGTCCAGCCCGTCGGTTTCGTTTGCAGAAAACGCACTGGCGACAAGAATGAAAATGAATAGCGGAATATACCAAATACCGATATTTATCGTTCCAAAGAAGGGAATATTGAGCACGTCCCAGTCCAGCTTATAGTAAAACCAAAGGGCACCGATTAAAGAAAACAATGTATAGATAAGAAGGCGAGCTCGCATTTTAAGCCCTCCCCCGCGCGGACCCTTTTTCCTTATGCCAAAAAGATCGTCGGCAAAGCCAACCAGTGCCGCCATCAGCATGGCAACAATTGGCAAATAGGTTTCGGCTCGGTCAACAAAGTTTAGATAGGTAAAGAAGCCGTCAAAAATTGCTGAAAGAAAGAAGAGAATGAAGGCAATGCCAAGGACTGTGAGCCAGATGATAATTCCACCCATTGTTGGCGTGCCTTCCTTATTTTTGTGGAGTTTATTGAAAACGGGCGCATCTTTTTTATCTTTAATTTGCTTTTTGGCATTAATGCTTTCTAAAAATTTAGTGATCAAAGGGGTAATTGCGAAAGCAAGCAAAAATGAGAGCATGGCCAGCCCAAGAACTCTAACAGCTTGTAAAAGGGTAAAACTAATCATGGAGTAATCGCGAAAATCGCGAATTTAGCAAAATATGGCGAAAAGGAACAAGACCAAAGAAATTAATTTTGAATTATCCCAGCGCTGTGAATTATAAAATTGTCACGCCAATACGCCAATGAGTCGCCAATCAACCAATAGCAACAAAATGTCTCTGGCTTATTAGCTGATTAGTGTTTCCATTCGCGTATTAGTGTTACGCTACGCGCCGGTTATTGCGCTAGGAGTTCTTGGTATTTGGCGAAAGCATCTAGGCTTGCGTCAAAACGGTTTTCACTGCCAAGAACCACAATTACAACGGGTAAGCCGTTTTTGTCTTTAAAAACAGAAACTAAGTTACCCTTTGCTTCATCAGTATAACCTGTTTTGCCTCCCAAGAAATCCTCTCTTCCGGCAAATTGGTTAATGGTATTGAGTATTTTTATCTGCCCGCTATTTTGCTCGGTGATATAGCTTTGCCTATGGGTGGAATACTCAAGCACCTGCGGGTGGTTTAAGAAAACATAGCGCACAAGTTTGTAAGTATCTTCCGCACTGGATTGGTTTAGGTAGGAAAGGCCAGTAGGCTCCATAAAAGTGGTTTCGCTCATGCCAATCTCGTAGGCTTTTTCCTGCATCATGTTTTTAAAGTTGTCCATACCGAAGCGATTGGCAATAGTGCCGGCAGCATCGTTACTGGAAACAGTCATTATGGCCTCGATCAGGTGTTCAATCGTGTAGACTTCTCCGGTTTTAATATCGCCAGAAACTCCTTCCATATCTTCTGCATCCTGGCTGACCATAATTGTATCCGTTGGCGCGAAGTTCTCCAGCACCACCACTGCCGTCATTAGCTTTGTGATTGAGGCAATTGGCCAGCGTTTCTCGGCATTTTTTGCAAAACGAGGGCCTGTGCCATCCATTGAAACGGCAAGCACGGCAAAGGGAGTTTCAACTTTGGGCTTGGCCGCTTCTTTCTCTTGATTTTCTTTTTCCAAAAGTTCTTGCGCTTCTTCTTCGCTTGCAAAAATTTCGGAATCTCCAAGAACAGCGCCAGGCTGGTTAATGGCAATTAAGTCGGCCTCATCATCGCGCTCAATTTGGCGCAGATTGGTTGTGATGATTTGATTTGCGCTTAAGCCGGATTGGTTGCTGTTTTTTGCAAATGAACGCGAGTTTAACGCGTTTGCGTAAAAGGCGCTGGCGATTATTAGTGCAAGTGCTAAGAAAACTATTATTTGACGTCTGAAGCTTTTGAGGTTGCGGCTATACATCACTAAGAATTATTCTAATTGATCTAATTACCTAAATAAGCACCAATCCCCAAGCATTAAATTGAGAAACGATAATGTAAATTTGTGATTTGGGGTTTGGAGAATTGGTCATTTTTTAGGTCAATTAGGTTAATTAGAAATTAGGGTAATTAGTTCAGCTCTTGGTGGACCCCCGCATGGCAAGCCGTGCTGCACCAGAACCAACGAAGTAAATTCGGGTTCGGTGCGGGGCAGGACTTTTTCCAATTGAACTTACTCTGTTTCATAATTTACTTCATTACAACCCGTCTTTACTACTCCCTTGATGGATGGACTTGGCCAGTGTTTTAAATTTTTCGTACTCCGGTAGCTCCTTAAGAGATCTAATTCCCAAATGTTTAACCATTTCCATGCTTGGCTGGTAAAGATAAGAGCTTTTTTTGTTTGGGTCTAGCTCTCGCTCTATTAAGCCGCGAAGCAATAGTGATCTAAGAATAAAACTGGAGTTAACACCGCGAATAAAATCTATGTCGGAACGGGATATTGGGCTAGCATAACTGATAATTGCCAAAGTTTCTAATGCGGAGCGACTAAGCGCTTCGTTTGTTTCCGCTTTAACAAGAGTTTCAAGAAGAGATGCGTACTCGCCCTTGGTAACCATTTGCACATAGCCGTCTTTATAAATGAGAGTGAGGGCGCTTTCGCTTTCTTCCAGTTTTTTCTGAAGTTCAAGTACGGCTTCTTTTACTTTATCTACTGAAGTATCTAAAATTTTAGCAATGCGACTTATCTGCATTGCCTCTCCGTATATAAATAGAAGAGCCTCTAGTTTTTGTTGTAATGATGTCATGGGATGTTGCGCGCCACTGTTGGAAGTCGGACTTCCAACAGTGGCGCGTAGGGTGTTTATAGCGCTTGTTTTCTGCTTATTTTGATGTTTCCAAATCCTTCTTCTTGTTCCAAATCTAAGGCTTTGTGGGCAAAAAGGTGAAGAACCGCCAAGAAGAGAACAATAATTTCCTGTTTTGGCCGATTGGCGCTTAGCGTTTTAAAATCGTGACTAATGGCACGGCTTAGCCTGTCTTTAAGCTCGGCCATTTTTTCCTGCAAAGTGACGACTTTGATTTTAATACGGGCTTTAGGTTCAATCAAATCTGCTAAATTTGTGAAAAGCTCTCGCATGCTGGCCTGCAGGTCGTAGCTGGTTATCATTTGAGGCGGATAGAAAACGCCTTGATTTGAAAAACCTTGAAGCAGTTTGCGGCCATATTCAATATTCCCCCTCGCCCAAAGCTCATTTATATTTTGGCCGGCAGTTTTTCCGCCAGAGGCGGATGCGCCTTTGGCGCAGTACTGCCTATATATTTGAAGCCTTAGCTCTAAGTCTTTAATATCTTCTTCCTCTTCTTCCGTAAGCTCTAGGCTGGGAAGAAGCGTTTTGCTTTTAATAAGCAAAAGCTTACTGGCAACGGAAATAAA
>JAUYME010000067.1 GCA_030699515.1 bacterium | reverse complement strand
CCCATCAAGCATAAGCTGGGTGAGATTTGTTTGTAACTCTGAAATTTCCAGCCTTGTCTCTTGAGCAATTTCATCAAGACCTACGGGTTTAGACAATTTTTTAAGGGCAATGACAATGATTGTCTGCATTTTAGATAATTTGTCAAATTGAAGGCTGTTGGAAACTGTCTTGCCGCCTTCTGTTTCCAGACCGAAATCTTTAGCGATGTCGTGGGCGTCAATTATTAAAGACGCGCCATCTTGGATGAGACGGTTGGAGCCAAGAAAATTCTTATCTCTAGCCGGGCCCGGCAGAACGTAAAGATCTCTATTTTGTTCTACCGCAAACCTGGCGGTGGCTAATGCCCCGGACTTTTGGGGTGCTTCTATTACCAAAACCGCTTGACTTAGGCCGCTAATAATTCTGTTTCTGGCAATAAAAAGGTTTCTAAGCGGTTCTGTGCCAAGCGGGTATTCACTTATCAGCGCTCCACCGTTTTTTAAAATCTGATTTGCCAAATTGTTGTTGGAGCTTGGGTAAATCCTATCCAATCCGTTGGCTAGTACGGCGACTGTGTGGCCGCCCGTTGCCAGCGCACCTTTGTGGGCGTAAGAGTCAACTCCAAGAGCAAGTCCACTGATGATGGAAAGGCCAAGACTTGCTAAATTTTTAGAAATTTCAGCACTGGCAATAAGACTTGGCTTGCCGGCCTTTCTGGTTCCAACAATTGCCAGTGCCTTATCTATTTTGATATTCCCTTTACAGTAAAGCGCAAGCGGAGGGTGGGGGATTTCTTGTAGAAGTGGAGGAAAGTCTTTGTCTTCTTGAAGAATGAGGCGAACGCCCTGTTTCTTAAGCTCATGAGAAAGCTCGTGAGCATCTTCTTTCAATTTAAATTCCCTCTTAAAAGCTTTTTCCCAGTTTGGGTATTTTTCTTTTAACCTTTTTAATGCACTAAAGTTTCCGCGGTGCTGAATTGCCAGCGCGTTGTAGTAAATTGTTGAAGAATTTAATTCTTTCATCATGCTATAATTTTGTAAAGTTCTTCAGAAATGGGAGTGTTTTATGCCTAAATTTTCGTGGCGAGTAATAAAAAGCGGCTTGATAAGTGCGGGGGTAATACTTGCAATTACTTTATTTGTTGTGCTGCTTAACATAGATATTAGCAAGCGCACTGATAAAATAGAAGCAATTAGAGAAAGAAGCGAGACTTTTGGTGTTTCGGTTGCCGAATTTGAGGAATTAAAATCGGAAAAAACATTAGCCCAGAAAGCCCTTGAGTTTGCTGACAACGCTTTGCCAGACAGGGACCAGCTTGCAACATTTCCCCGTGAAATGGAAAAGTTAGCTGGAGAATATGATTTAGGATTAGGCTTTGCCTTTGGAAACGAGACAATTGCGACAGAAGGATCTGTTGGCAGCATAGTTTATGATTTAACCGCTAGCGGAAAATTTGATGATTTAATTGCTTTTCTTAAAGAATTTGAAGCTCATCCCTATTATATGAGTATGAGTTCGTTTAACATTGCAAAATCTGTTAACAATGATCCAAGCGTATCAAGCAATATATTTGTGTTAAAAACTCAAGGAGAAATATTTACTCGATAATTAAATGCGGCTTTTTAAAAAATCAAAACCAGATTTGTCCGTATCTGAAGTGGGGGGCCGGAGCACCAAGCTTTTAGTTGCAGGAATAATTTTGAGCGTTTTTCTTGTGCTTTATGTGGTTCTTAGCATGCGCTTTCTGTCTAGGGAAGTGGGGACGGCTTTTGCCGATTTTGCAGATAGGCAAAGCGGGCCTTTGAAATATCACTTTGAAGCCTTCGAAAGAATTTTTCCCGAAAAGCTTGATGAATTGAAAGCCGAGCTTGAGCAAGAAAGTGCTAATGAATCAACTAGTGCCACCCCTTCACCTGACTCAGGTGTAGGGGCAAGCACTACCACCAGTACCGCAGAGGCTACGAGCTCGGAAGAAGTTTTGGTTGACCCTTCGACAAGCTCAGGGCAGGCGGGGCAGGCAGGCTCAGAGCAGGCGGATGAATCTAGTTGATGTTGACCCAATCGACTCATCTGTTTAGAATAGCGGAATAGTTGCGAGCATAGTTCAGTGGTAGAACGCTGTCCTGATAAGACAGAGGTCGAAGGTTCGATTCCTTCTGCTCGCACATATGGTAAAATTTAAATAAATCAAATATGTTAATAAACTCTCGCACAAAAACTTGGTCCGGATTCAACTAGCAGTAAGGGCTGCTGGTTGGAGTATTTTCGGACCTGAAGGGAGGTTATGAAAAACTTTCTTCGGCCCCTGGTTGGGGTTGCACAGTATCGGCGCGGTGCCGGTATGAGTGACTTGGAAAAGCTTGTGGTGAATTGCTGGACCTTGGTGAAGTGGGCCTATAAGCAATGTGGGTTCCAGCTTCCGGATTTCCCGACGGAACAGCGGGAGTTTCTTTCCGAGAACGGGGAAGAACTTACGCTTCAAGATGTTGACGTGGCGGGTGCGGTAGTCTTTGTACACAGCAGACTGCCGAAGTACTTGCACGTTGGCATCGCGACGGGTGAAGGGACGGTAATTCACGCGACTAATCGTCGCGAAACACAGAGCCTAGCCGGGTCTGGCGGAGTTTTCGAGGTTCCTATCGACGACTTCGTTAGCGAGAGAACTTTTCGCGGGGCGTACCTAATAAGGAGGTGATTTTATGGGTACGCCCAACGCCCTGCAAGAAAAGTAGGGGAATTTCGTAGATTAGTATCGCAATACTATATGAGAGTAGATGCAATTAAAACCCGAGTGTTTGAAGAAGGCGAGAATTTACCGGCCTTTGTTTTTGAGCATGTAAAGAAGTTGAAAGAGGGCTCAATTCTTGTGATCACTTCCAAGATTGTTGCTTTGGCGCAGGGGCGAGTGGCAAAGATTGAAAATTTGCGAACAAAGGATGAGCTGATTAAAAAGGAAAGCGAAGTGGCGATTCCAACAAAATATGTTTGGCTGACAGTTAAGGATGGCATGGTTATGAGCAGTGCGGGTATTGATGAGAGTAATGCCAAAGACGGTACTTTAATTCTTTTGCCAAAGAATAGTTATAAGGTGGCAGCAGGCTTGCGAACTGCTTTGATGAAAATGTTTCAGCTGAAAAACTTAGGGCTTTTGATTACCGACAGTCGTACAGCACCTTTCAGATCCGGAGTAACCGGTGTTGCAATGGGCTATGCCGGTTTTAAGGGGCTGAAAAGTTACGTAGGGAAAAAAGACTTGTTTGGGCGCAAATTTAAGTTTTCGCGCACGAATGTTGCTGACAACTTGGCCAGCGCCGCTGTTTTGGTTATGGGGGAGGGTAATGAATCTAAGCCTCTTGCTGTTATTGAAAACTGCCCGGTTGTATTTTCGGAAAAAGTCTTTAAAAATGAGCTAAGGATTGACCCTATGGTTGATATGTATGCGCCTTTGTTTGAACATCTGAATAGGAAGAGAAGGAGCTAGGAAAATTTCCAAGTTACTCCAATTGACCCAATTTCCAGAAAAATGTTCAAAGGAGTAGGAGATAGGAAAAATAATGATGTTAAAATTAGAAAGAGAGGACCTAGGATGTCCTTCGACCCGTTCGACCCTTCGACTCCGCTCAGGGCAGGCAGGTTCGGCAGGCTCAGGCCAAGCGATGCTCAGGATAAATAGGGTGCAGGAAGTAGTAAGGGCAAGGATGAAATAAAATCAAAAACTATGAGTAAGAAAATATCCAATCTTATTAATAAGGAAATAAAGAGGCAGCAGGAGACTTTGGATTTGATTCCATCTGAAAACGTTGCGGATGAAACATTGCTGAGGATTTTAGGCTCTCCGCTGACTAATAAATATTCAGAAGGTTATCCGGGCAAAAGATATTATCCGGGCAATGAATTTTGTGATGAAATTGAACTTTATGCACAGGAACAGGGCTTAAAGGCTTTTAAGCTGGATCCAAGAAAATGGCATTTGAATGTTCAGCCCTATTCAGGTTCGCCGGCAAATATGGCAATTTACTTTGCCTTGGCAAATCCGGGCGATACGATTGTGGGGATGCAGCTTAGCCATGGCGGGCACTTAACGCATGGGCATCCGGTAAACTTTTCAGGAACTTTTTATGATGCCAAGCAGTATGGGGTAGATTTAAAAACTGCCTACATTGACTATGATGGGCTTGAAAAGCTGGCCCATGAACACGTGCCAAAAATTATTTACTCCGGGGCAACATCTTATCCGAGAGAAATAAATTTCAGGCGCATTGGTCAAATTGCAAAAAAAGTTGGTGCGTATCACGTGGCAGACGTTAGCCACATTGCCGGGTTGATAGCAGCAGGCGAGCATCAAAGCCCTTTCCCATATGCGGATGTGGTAATGGCAACAACGCATAAGACTATGCGCGGCCCGCGGGGCGCGGTAATTTTTTCAAACGGAGAAGAGATTGCGAAGAAAATTGACAAAGCAGTGATGCCGGGGCTTCAGGGGGGGCCGCATAATCATAAAACTGCCGCAATTGCTTATATGTTTGAGCAGATGCAGAAGGCGGATTTTAAGAATTATCAGCGCCAAATTGTTAGAAACACCAAGGTTCTGGCAGATTCGTTGATGCATTATGGGGTTGATTTAATTTCGGGAGGAACCGACAACCATTTGCTTTTGGTAAATATGACCGGAGCAAGGTGCACTGCCACTGAAGGAGAGAAGTATTTAGAAGAGGCTGGAATTATTGCCAATAGAAATTCAATTCCCGGCGACATAAAACCATTTCATCCATGCGGTATTAGAATGGGTGCGCCTGCTGTAACAAGCCGAGGAATGAAGGCCTATGAAATGAAACAGATTGCTGACTTTATTGCCCGAATTTTGATTAAGGGCGAAAAGCCCGCGAGTGTGAAGAAAGATGTAGTTGCTCTTTGCAAGAAATTTCC
>JAUYME010000061.1 GCA_030699515.1 bacterium | reverse complement strand
TCGCGTTCAGAGTGGAACTTCTTATTTGATGGTTGCTTTCTCATAAAATTTATTTTTTGCGCCAGTCGCGGATGATGAATCCTCCGCGGATTTTTTTGACCACAACTTTCTGCTTTTCGCGCCAGCCAATCGCCCGGACGTCTTCTATTGGTAAAGTGACGGCAATAGATTTCTTGCCGAGCTTTGTGAGCTTTCGAACATTTTTGTCTATCATATTGTGTATGTAACTAGTTACGTAACTGTGTATGTAACACCCTCCCCTTGCCTGGATTAATTCTACTACTCTTTATAGTACAGATAATAAAAGCCTCGGGCAATACGAGGGCCCTGAAGGCTCAATTAGAAGACTTTAGCCTCTGATTTGGATGCTTTTGAGCATTGCATGGTTATTGTTTTGGTAAGTTTTCTATATATGTTTTTATGAAGCTCTCAATTGCTGCGACTGTTTCTTTGCGAAGTTTTGGATTGCTTTCAGCAACCCATTTTGCGAAGTTGTAAAACTCTTGGTTGTCTACTTTAAGCCACTTTTTGTTTTTATAGAGAAATACCATCATCGTAGTCAAAGCAATCCGTTTATTTCCATTTTGGAATGGATGATTTTTGATCATTAAATAAAACAAAATAGCCGCTTTTCCTATTAAGCCTTTATATAAATCTTTACTTGCAAAGCTTTGGAATGGTGTAGCAATGCAGCGCTCTAATACTCCTTGAAAACGTGTGTTAAATTCGGGAATTGGTTCATTCCAGTCCATCCACTCCTGAGCGAGACGATGAGCTGTATAGCTTACTTCCGCAATTGTTAGATGATTAACTTTCATTGCTATTCTTTGCCAAGTAAACGAAGAGTTTCTTCGTAGTCTTTGATTGTTTTATCTACGGCCCTATCTAGAAGCTCCTCTTCAAGAGGGCTTAGATTTTTGCTGACTTTTGATGGTAAGTCTTTTTCGTTTATAACAAAGCTACGACCCACTCTTCGAGCCCTTAATTCTCCAGAATGTATCTTTTTTAATACTGCTTGGCGGCTAATACCTAAAAGCTTTGCTAATTCAGTTGTCGAAAATTCTCTCATATATCAAGACTAATTTATGACAACCATCTTGTCAATAGTTGTCAATAGACAACTAAATTACGTTGCCCGCTACCCAGCCGGATGTCCAACAAATCTGGAGGCTGTAGCCACCACTTGGCCGATCTATGTTGAGCACATCGCCGACAAGATAAAGGTTTGGAACAAGCTTGGATTGCATTGTTTTAAAGCTCAACTCTTTTAGATCAACACCGCCAGAGCTGACGATTGCCTTGTCTTTCCCAAGCAGACCAGAAACGTGCAAGGGCACTGCTTTCATAATTTGAACTAGGCTTTTTCTTTCCTCGGCGCGAACGCTATGATTGGCTGTTTCTCCACTTATTTTAGTCATCTCTAACAAGGCTGAAACTAAGGAGGCCGGTACTAGCTTACTTAAAACATTCTTTAGTTTCTTATTACTCTCTTCTACAAGAAGCTTTTGAAGCTCTGCCCTAAGAGTGCCCAGATTGGTTTTTGGAAACAGATCAAGCTCAATTTGCACATCACCATACTTTAAAAGTTCGCCAATCTCTTTGCTCATGTTTAAAACCGTAGGGCCACTGATACCAAAATGCGTGAACAGCAAACTTCCCTTCACGCTCGCCTGCTTTTGGCCTCTCTGGAAAGTTGTTAACTTAATGTCTTTAAGCGTAACCCCGCCCAGTTTTTTTGCCCAAGGGTCTGAAAGGGCAAGCGGAACAAGCGCAAAGTTATTTTCAATAATTGTGTGGCCTAGCTTTTTTAGCCATTTGAAACCCTCACCAGTTGAGCCAGTTTCCGGACGAGAAATTCCTCCCGTGGCAAGAATGCATTTTTTGGCAACAAGCTTCTTTTTATCTTTTAAAGCGATATTGATATAGCCAGTTTTTAAATCTACCGAGAGGCCGGAAATTTCCGCGTTTTTTTGAATTTTTACTCCCCCCTCTTTCATGTATGAAACAAGTACATCCCAAACTGACTTGGCGCTATTGGAAACAGGAAAAATTCGCCCTTCATTCTCTTCTTTGGTTGCCATCCCTCTTTTGTTAAAAAATGCTAGTGCGTCTTTTACGCTAAATTGACTAAACGCAGAGAATAAAAACTGATCGTTGCCTTTGTATTTAGACAGCATTGTGCGTAGCTCGGGCTTATTATTAGTAACATTGCAGCGGCCACCACCAGTGATAAGGAGTTTTTTGCCAAGAATTGGGTTTTTTTCAAGCAATAAAACGGGCTGGCCACGTTCTGCCGCCCTACCGGCCGCCATCATGCCAGCCGGCCCCCCCACCTATAACAATAATGTCATGCAACATAATAAGCCGCGTGATTTTAATAAACTTATTTGGAAGCTCTCTTTTTGTTCCTTATTAAAGTGATGATACTGCTAACAACAATCAGTAAGCCCAACAGCTGTGCGCCGGGGCTATCATCATATTCACCATACACAAACAAAAACCCGCCAATAAAGATTGCGAGCGCAAAGCCTAGCACCTTAAATTTATTCATGAAAGGATTTTAGCATAGCCGATGGGCTGGCTGTTCAATAGTTTGAAAGCTAGGCCTAGATGTCTTGACCGTTGACCTTGATGAGAACATCAACAATCTGCCTTCCAAAGGATTTTGCCTCGTTAAAAAACTTCACCGTTCCCTTGGTCCTTGGAAGCACAACCTCAATTGCAGGAAGCTCCTCCGCGCGCTTGATGATGAGGGTGTGGCCTATGCCATTTCCGCGCGCTCTTTCTTCTGGAGCGCTATCTATTTGATCATCACTATCGCAATCCTGATCTTCGCCGGTGTTTCTCTCTGTGTCGTGGCCTATTCCGCTTGCTCTTTCTTCATTGCAATCCTGATCTTCGCCGGTGTTTCTCTTATTTCCCGGAGGGAATACATTGGTCAGCACGCCTGTAGCAACTGCACCACCTGGTTCCTGATCTATGCTGATGTCTATGTCGGGAATAGGATCACCTTCCTGTTTAATAACCAATACTTTTACATCCACAGCATTAAGGCCTTTTTTCCCTTCTGAGGCACTTGCTCCCATTGGAGAAGCTGTTGCAAGAAAAGCCAGGGTTATGGCTAGAATTGTGATGAATTGTGTTTTTTTCATTGTATTTATGTATTTAAATAATAAGGCTCTTGGAGGCCACTATAGCACGTTGGGCAACAATAGATAAATTTGGCTTCTTGGCTTTGTACGATAGAGGACGTTAGCGCGCCAACTATCTTTCGGTATCTTAACAAGAACAATAAAGCCCAGGAGATCATTTCAGATGGAATAATCCTAAAAAGAATCCCATAGAGAATTTTTAGGAAATTTTTCCAGTTCCTGTTTGAGCAATACCGATTAAATCCTTGCCCTCTATAGCTACTGGAATAGAGCGCCTTTGAATTGGCGTTGGGGTGCTAAAGTTCTTTGCATTTAAAATCTCAAGAAGCTTGGGAGCAATACCAAGGCCAAAAAAGATAGACTGCTTTTGTTCTAGTTCTTTATCTATCATAGGCTTAGCCTATGCTTATACCTAAAGAGTCAAAGCTAATTTGACTTAACCTAGGGTTAAAAACGGGAATTTCGTAACTCAGCGCTTAGGGTAACTTACCTTCTGCTCTTTGTCTTTCTAACTCCCCCCACGGACTTGTTCCTGCTTGCA
>JAUYME010000060.1 GCA_030699515.1 bacterium | reverse complement strand
CATATTTTGATAAACCAGCTGTTACATCAGTAGTTGCTTTCCATTTGAAAGTCGGTCTATCACCATTTGTATAACTATTATCTCCCGGACTGTTTAAATCAATACTTACAGGAGCAGTTCCTATTGAGTCAGTGGCAGTTCCGGAAAGAGTGGGGGTATTATCGGAATTTGGATCAGGAGTAAGAGCTGTAAAAGAAATACTTGGCGCATCTGCATCATAAGTGGCGAAAGTAATGGAAATATCAGAAAAAGTAGGAGTTGAAACGGAATCAGTGTTGGCAAGAGAAGTTTGATATTGGATATACCGGTGAGAATCTGTTACACACGAGTTTGATGAGATATCACTTCCTGAAGTAACAGCAGTACAAGAAGAAAAAGCGGTAGCCCCAGTCATTGCTGAAGAATTACTTGTCCTCGCCTTAACGGAGACAGAAGTATTGCTTGGTGTTGTAGCCGTGTAGGTCAAAGTTCCCCAAGCCGCTCCTGCTGGAAATTCTGTGTCAAAAATAGAAGAAGTTAAAGTACCTGATGTTTGTACTTGTGGTTCTTCGGAGCCCGCAGAAACGGAAGGTTCAGGAGTAGTATATTTTCTTATTCTGACATTGTCCCATTTCCCAGCTGCATTGTATCCAGAGAGACCGATTTTAGTTGTCGTATTAAAAGTTGCGGGGAGACTTTGAGTGGTACCGATTTGTGATCCATCAATGTAGAGAGTCACGCCACTGGCTGTTCTCACAATTTTCCATTTATGATAACTACCATCAACGGCATTATTTGCTCCTACATTCGTTACGTCACTGTATGTTCCTCCTACTTTCGTTTGAAAGTAAGTTGTGCTTGCGTCCGCTGTCCAATAACGTGCGTAGTTACTATCATCAATATAAGCGTAGACTGGTTGTAACCTGGTCGATGAACCACCAGTGCGTTTAGCACTAAATTCGTAAATATAATTTGTGCCAGTATACGTGGATTCGTAAGTAGGAGTGCCATCTGAAGTCGTATTTGCAGGCATGTCAAGTTCATTCTCAATAATCGACATTGATCCTCTGGTAGTCCAAGCAGATGATAATGAACTACTTGAACCATAATCCTCGTTTGAAGCGACTAGATCAGTGAATGTTTTTCCACTTGCTGTTGCTAATTTTATATGCTGTCCTGCGCTTTGTGAACCGCCGTCAGAGGACGCAGCATACCAAAGATAAACACTCCCGTTGTACTGTAAATAAGTTGGATCAGCAACCTGTCCAACAGACGTCCCCACCCCCTCGTCACTTGTTTGCCTTGCAAAAACAATCCCCGCAGGAGATTCCGTCCAACTAACTAAGTCGGTGGAATTGTAACGGTGAAGATCCGTCGGCAATGAGCCTGTTACACAACCATGCAACCATAGATAATATGTAGAGTCGATTTTGTTTACCCAAGGGCCCCCTCGACAACCGGTCTCGTTTATTACAGGATTACTAACACTTTTGGTCCATGATCTCCCATCTGTTGAAGTTGCCAAACCTATTTTCCATGATCCGCTACTGCCTACAGCTTCATATATCATTTTCCAGTCATTACTGCCTTCAATCCAAACTACAAGATTCGCAATATGTGATGCGTCCCACTGTCCAGCAGAACCAATTGCGATCACTGATGAAGTGTCTAAAGTAAAATTAATACCATTACTAGAGGTATATAAATCTATTTGTGTGTTGGCTGCGTTTGCTGCATAAAGATAATAAGTGGATCCTGATTTAAAAATATTTGACCGGTTGTATGCATCAATAATGGGATTACTACTGTATTTTGTCCAACTAATACCATCTGTAGATTCTGCATAATTCAGGTTTGGACTATTCCACCCGCCGGAGTACCATAGTTTAAATACATTTGTTTGACCAGTTAAAATTTGCGGCGAACCTTCGTAAATAACAGTTGGTTCGTATACGTTACTATCTTCCGCAACTGTTGATGCAGACAAAACGGTACCTTGGCGAGTCCAATAAAAAGTTCCGCCATCAAAACTATCAAAAAAGTCGAATGTGTTTAGACCACTCTGATTATCTGTAGCTGACCCATTTCCGTAATAAAGATATATTGTTTTTGAAGAAGATGCGGAAATACTCGGTACTTTTACCCAAATTGTCGCTGTTTGACCAGAAGAATCATAGCTTTCTAACCAGTAATTTAGAAGCGTTGTTCCATCATTGTCAGTTAAGCGAATATCCTGTCCGGCTGATTGAGCCTTAGAAAAACTGAAATTAGATGAAGTCAAGGCAATACTCACTTGGTAATTGCTTAGAATGTTAGAATTCCCGGTATTGTCAACGGTAACTGCACGACGATATTTCCAACTTGTGTTATACCAATTACTAGTTGCAGTCAGGGTTACTTGTCCTGCTGTTGATGTGGTAACGCTTGAGGAAGAATCAAACTTTGTATTGTCCGACCAGCTTGTTTGTCCGCTTCCACCTGCCCAATTTGTTTGGCCCCAGGGAGAAGATGCGGCATAAACGGGATTTACTAGAAATAAGAAATTCTGAAGAAGTAGAGATAGAATTAAAAGGAAAGTGGTTACAAAACGGCGGAGCCGTTTACTCTCTCTCTCTCGTTGGCGCCCCAAATTTAATAGCATTTTTTTTAGGCATATCATATTTTGATTTCGAAAATCTAGATTTATTGTACTAATTATTTATATCAAATACCACGCTAAAAAACAAATGCAAGCACCAGTTGTTTTTGTTTTGAAAACTCTGTATATTTAAAAGTGAAACCAGTTTTGACGGATTGCTTTTTTTAATGGCGCGCTTGCAGAAGGGAGCAATCCTAACTGGTTTCAACAGGCGCGCCATTTAAGTTATAGGACATTGAAAAAGTTCTTTAAAATTTTTGCGTTTTTTCTTTAAGATTCGAGCCGACAGTTTTCGGAGGCGCGGCGGGTGGGGGCGCCGCGCAGAACGCGAATAGCGACGAAGCGAGGACGGCGAAGCCGGACGAGCGAGGAGCTGACGCAAGACGTAATTAATTTTTAAAAAAGGTTCGAATTTTTTCGTAAACGTTCACCATTTTGGAAATGGAAGCAGAAGTGGGGGCAGCGCTGGCTGCGCCCCCCTCTGCAGACAGCGCTGCAAAGGGATATTTTAAGTTTGGCCGGAGTTGCCGATTAGAATGAAAGAACAGAAGAAAAAACGCAAAAATTAACAAGGTAAATATTTAAAGAACTTTTTAATACAGTACAGTACAATAGTACAAGAACAAAGTATGAATAAATACATCGCATATTGCCGAAAATCAACCGATGAAAAGGATAAACAAGTTTTATCTATTGAAGCGCAAATTGCTGAATTAAAAGAATTTGCCAAGCGCGATCATTTAGAAATTACGGAGTTTATCACCGAAGCCAAAACCGCCAAAATGCCGGGGAGAGAGCAATTTGCGCTAGTGTTGAAGAAAATTGAAAAAGGCGAAGCTCAAGGAATAATTTCCTGGCACCCTGACCGCTTGGCTAGAAATTCAATAGACGGCGGGAAAGTAATTTATCTTTTAGACACCGGAAAACTTATGGATTTGAAATTTCCGTCTTTTTGGTTTGAAAATACTCCGCAAGGAAAATTCATGTTATCAATTGCCTTCGGCCAGTCAAAATATTATGTGGATAATTTAAGTGAAAATGTAAAACGAGGTAACCGCCAAAAACTTCGTCGTGGTGAGTGGCCGAGTAAAGCCCCTTATGGCTATATCAATAATCCCAAAACCAGAGCCGTCGATGTTGACCCCGAATTATCCAAGGTCGTTAAAAAAGCTTTTCAGCTTTTTTCCGAAGGCAATAAATCATTTACGGAAATTTCAAACTTTATGTTTAAGTTTGGGATGAAGCGGGAAAGTTGTGGGAAGCCCATTAAAGTTGACCAGATTAAAAGAATGTTAAGCAATAAATTTTATGTGGGAATTTTAAAATATGCTAATGAATATTATGATGGTTCCCACAAATGCTTCATCTCCAAACAATTATTTCAAGAAGTCCAAAAGCAAGTCGAAAAAATCCTGCGTCCCCGCCAGCATGGCCATGATTTTGCTTTTTCCGGTTTAGCTACTTGTGGTGAGTGCGGCGCCGCAATCACCGCGGAGCAACATATTAAAAAGTATAAAAACGGCACAGGCCAAACTTTTATTTACTACCGTTGTACCAAAAAGTTGAAACCCTGCACGCAAAAATATGCTCCAGAAGATGAAATTGAACAACAGCTAAAAAAAGTTGTTGGTGATTGCGGCTTGCACCAAGATTGGGAACCCTATTTTGAAAAATGGATGGCAAGAGACGAGATAAACGATCAAGCCAATTCCGAAACAGAATTAAAAAGGCTTGGCGAGAACCAAAAAGAAATTGAAACAAAATTAAATCGTTTATTAGATGGATATTTAGATCAAGTGGTGGAACCGGAAGTTTACAAACAAAAGAAAAACGAATTGTTTGAAGAAAAACTAAAACTAACCGAGCAAATGGCCAGAATTTCCAAAACTGGTTCTTCTTGGCTCGAACCCATGAGAGAATTCGTAATTAGCGCCTTGCAGGCGCAAAAAATCGCGCGCGCAAAAAATGAGTGCCATGATTTAGCGATCATGGCAAAAACTGTCGGCTCGAACTATTCTTTATTTAATCGGCAACTCCGGCCAAACTTAAAATATCCCTTTGCAGCGCTGTCTGCAGAGGGGGGCGCAGCCAGCGCTGCCCCCACTTCTGCTTCCATTTCCAAAATGGTGACCCCAAGGGGAATCGAACCCCTATTTCAGGAATGAAAATCCTGTGTCCTCACCGTTAGACGATGGGGCCAACGGTAACCACATTAAAATACCGAAAATGAGGTCTTTTGGCAATGTTTCACTTCGGCAGGCTCAGTGCCTATTCAAAGTGGAGGCGCTTACTAGTTGAGTTTAGTTTTTTTGCAAGCTCCGGATGGTTTTTTAGCTCCGGGTCTTTTTCTAAAATTTCCTTTGCGCTATCTTGGGCTTTTTTAACAAGTGAAATATTTGTTAGGGCTTCCATAGCAATATCGGGCATGCCGGTTTGTTTGTCTCCAAAAAATTCTCCCGGCCCTCTCATTTCTAAATCTTTTTCAGCTAACTCAAAGCCATTTTTTGCTTTTACCAAAGCGCTAAGTCTTGTGTGGGTTGTCGTTGTGTGTGAGTCGGTAAAGAGAAGACAAAAAGACTGGTGCTGGCCTCTGCCCACTCGGCCTCTAAATTGGTAGAGCTGGGAAAGGCCGAAGCGCTCCGCGCCTTCAATTACCATTACAGTTGCGTTGGGTACATCTACTCCAACCTCAACCACAGAAGTAGAGGCTAAAATATCAATTTTGCCCTTAACAAATTCCTGCATCACGGCTTTTTTCTCGTCTGCTTTGAGCCGACCATGAAGCATACCTACCTTAAACTCCGGAAAAATTTCTTGGGCTAACTTTTCGTATTCTTCGGTTACGGCCTTTACGCCGCGCCAGCTGCTTTCCGCCTCTTCTTCTTCACTTTTTGTGCGTTCAATACGAGGGAAGATAAAAAATGCTTGCCGGCCTTTTTCAATATTCTGGCGAATAAAATTGTAGGCCTTTCCTCTATTTTTTGGATCTACAATTTTAGTGATAATTTGTTTTCGCCCTTTTGGGAGTTCGTTAATGGTGGATAAATCCAGATCTCCAAAAATAGTCAGAGTTAAGGTGCGCGGAATTGGCGTAGCGCTCATAGATAGAAAGTGGGGGAGAAGTGAGCCGTTTTTGCTGGAGCTTAGCTTAGCTCTTTGTTCAACGCCGAAGCGGTGTTGTTCGTCTATTACAGCAAGGCCAAGTTTTGGGAATTTAAGCTGGGCGGTTTTGCTGCCGGAGCTGATAAGGCTATGAGTGCCAATGATTATTTTTAGCTTTCCATCTTCAATGGATTTTTTGATTGTAATTTTGGTCTTTTTTTCTTCAAGGCCCTTTTCATGAAAAATTGTTTGTTCGCTTGCAGTTAAAAGCCCAACTCCGCAGTCTAAATGCTCAAACATTTTGGTAAATGTTTTGTAATGCTGGCGGGCAAGTACTTCTGTTGGCGCCATAAATACAGATTGATAGCCGTTGCTAGCGGCAACAATACTGGCGAGTGCGGCGACAACTGTTTTACCGCTGCCAACATCTCCCTGCACAAGGCGGTTCATTGGTGTGGGCTTGGCAATGTCTTTAACCATTTCTTTGAGCGTCTTAGCTTGATCACCGGTAAGCTGAAATGGAAGAAGAGAAAGCAACTCTTCTAAATTTTCTTTCTCTATTTCTAACTTTGGCGCTTTTTCTTTAGCAAGCGCACTTCTGGTAAGCAAGTTGCTTAGCTGAATTAAAAAAAGATATTCAAAAGCAAAGCGCAGTTGGGCCTGCTCTATCTGGTTTTTGCTCTTTGGCGCATGGATATAGCGGATTGCTTTTACTATTTCCGGCAGATTGTATTTTTTGAGAATTTCGCTTGGGATAAAATCTTTATCCAGCTTTGTGGCTTCCAAAAATGGGGAAATGATGTAGCGAAGTCCTTTGGAAGTAAGGCCTCGAGTTTCCGGGTAAATTGGCACAAGGCCGGGGCCTGCGCTTGGAACAATACTTCTAATAATTTCAAAGTTTGGGTTAGAGATGGAGAGTGATCCTTTTGGAGAAGTGAATACTTTTCCGGCAAAACAGGCTCGGCATCCTTCTCGGATTGTTTTTTGCATGTATGGCTGGTTAAACCAAACAAGGACAACAGAGCCGCTTTCATCTCGGGCAACGGCCTCAAATACCGTCATTCGTTTGTGGGGGATGCGGTAGAGATTGGTTTTGACCACATCTGCCTTAATAACAGCGCGCTGGCCGGATATTAGAGAGCTGATTTTTCTAACGGCATTGTAGTCTTCGTAGCGGTTGGGGAAGTGCCAAAGCAAGTCTTTAACAGTTTCAATATTAAGCTTTTTAAGCTTGGGAATGAATTTTGGCCCCATGCCCTGGATATCGGAAAGCTTTGTCTCTAGCGTAATGAGATTTTTCATAGTGCCCCCACAAGGAATCGAACCTTGATCAATTGATTAAGAGTCAACTGCTTTACCACTAAGCTATAGGGGCTTTGGAATGGCCCTATTTTACAATATTTTTTATTTCCTGAACAGAGCTGAGGAGAGAAATTGTGTAATATATTATATAACTCTTTGTTACTTTGATTTGAGCTAATTTTGTGCAATTCTATTATTTATGAGGGTAATTTTGGAAAATATTAGAAGTGTGCACAACGTGGGTTCTATGTTTAGAACTGCGGATGGAGCGGGCGTTGAGAAGGTTTATTTAAGCGGTTTTACGCCGGATGTTTTTAATAGGCTTGGCGAGGAAAGAAATCAGTTTACAAAGGTGTCTTTGGGGGCAGAGAAATTTATTGAGTGGGAAAGAGCCGAAGATACAGTTGCTTTGATCAAAAAACTGCAAAAGGAAGGTTTTAAAGTAATTGCGGTAGAGCAGACTAAAGCGGCGCTTTGGCACACGGATTTTAAGCCAGAAAGTTTAAATAAAACGGTGTTTGTGTTTGGCCATGAGGTAGATGGGGTATCAAAAGATGTGTTAGAGGCCTGTGATGGGGCTATAATGATAAAGATGCGAGGGCAAAAGAAATCTTTAAACGTTTCTGTTGCTTTTGGAATAATTGTTTACCACTATGCGTAGCCCATGGATTAACATCTTTCTTTTGCTTTTGGTTATTAGCTTGGCTCTGTTTTGGTTTTTTAAAAAAGAAAGAGCTGATTTAAAAAGCGGAGAGACTTTGGTTAAGATTGGCGGTGCAGAGTACAGAGTTGAAGTTGCGGACAGCCCGGCTTTAAAGGCTAAGGGTTTGTCCGGTAGAGCTGATCTTGCCAGAGATGAGGGGATGCTTTTTCCTTTTAGCCCTCCTAGCAGGGTAAGTTTTTGGATGAGGGGCATGGTGATTCCAATAGATATTATCTGGATTGCAAATGGAGAGGTGATTGGCTTTGAAGAAAATGTGCCGGTTCTTTCAGGAAATGGTGTGCCAACGTACAGACCGTCTGAGTCTGTAGATTATGTATTAGAGGTAAATGCCGGAGAGGTGGAAAAGCGAGGAATTGA
>JAUYME010000054.1 GCA_030699515.1 bacterium | reverse complement strand
GCCATTGCCGCCAAAGCAGAGGTTGTAATAGAAACCATGCCAAAAGAGCAAGCGCAAAAAGAAGGCGTGGAAGGCAGCTTTTGGGAAAAATACCCGGACACAGTAGATGTGTATCTTGTAAAAGAAACTGACGAAACAGTGTACTCTCGCGAACTTTGCGGTGGCCCGCACGTAAAAAACACAGGAGACATCAAAGGCACTTTCCGTATTGTCAAAGAAGAGTCAGCTTCTGCGGGTATAAGAAGGATTAAGGCAGTGCTTGAATAAAAAGAGTGAAGCGAAGCCCCTCACCTCGAGCAGGTGAGGGGGAAGAATCCTCATCCGCAGGAATTAGACGAATTAAAGCAATCCTGGAATAAGTCCTATTGAGCCCTCTTTTTGTCATTCTGATCCGCCAGCCGGCGGAAAAGAATCTGGGCTAATCCACCCCTTCCTACCGAAATCAATTTTGTCATCCTGCCTGGGCGAGCCTCGCCAGGATAAACGGCTCAGGCCGTTGTTTTGTCGGCCTGAGCCGTTTATCAGCGCTAAAATTACCACAAAACCAGCAGAAACTATGCTAACTGACGGCCGTCAGTTAGCATAGTTTCTGACACAAACCGCCTCTGTGGAGAAGCAAAAATCCCCTCAATGCTAAAATAGAATCATGAAAAAATACCTTTTAGATTTTGGCCTGGGGGCATTACTGAACGCCATTTTAATATTTACGGCGACAGGACAATCACTTACAGAATATGCAACTAGCATTAGTCCAACTCGCGAGATAACTTATTTGATCACGTCCTCGCTAATAGCCACGGTACTGGGTATTCTGATAAGCGGCGTTGTACATCGCAAGTTTTCACAGAGAGCAGCACTGTCAGCTACTATTGGTAGTTTGGTGGTTGCAGTATTTGCGTATTGGATACTTTCACAGCTCTTTTAGGAGAAATACGCAATTCTACTTCTGGAAAAACAGACATTTTTCATTCAGCATCGGCATTTTGCCGCTACCAAGTTGCCATACTAAAACTATGAAAAAATACCTTTTAGATTTTGGATTAGGAGTTGTGATGGCAGTAATATTATTCCTAGGCCTTTTGCCGTTGACAGGCGATGTGGGCCTGTTTCTAACTCTTTTTGACGATTCGAGATTAGATTTGATTTTCAATATTTTTATAGCATTCGCTCTCTTCCTTAGTATAAAGAAGATAGTGAGAGCAGGAATAACCCATATGTCTATATGGGTTTTTGTACTGGGATTGATTGCAGGAACCTTCGTAAACTGGCTTGTGCTATACGTCTCTTTTCAATGATGCACAATGCGAAAAAATTGACATTTGCAACATTTATAATTTAGTATAAAAACTAATGAGAGGAGTACTCATTAAGTTTTTAATTGTTTCAATTTTTTCCGGTAGCCTTTTGGTGCCGGTTTTTGCCAATGCAGAAGGGCGAGTAGTGTTTGAGGTTGCAACACCTAACGGGGGTCATGGTGTAAGCACTAAACCTTGGGGCCAAGCTTTTTTCCAGCCAAACACACTTCAGCAAAATTATGTACCGCAATGGAACCATAGTCTTTGTGCTGTAGGATTTAGTCTAAAAACTTTCAATAGTCCAAGTGGCGATCTTATCCTTAAGGTTATGACCGAAATTGACTCTGAGACGGTTGTGCTGGCAGAAACCTCAAGGCCAGGTTCAAGCATTGGCCACAATTATAATAATGACGAAGTTTTTCACCTTGACGATTGTTTAGTATTAGCAGAGGGGCAAACATACAATATTCGCCTTGAAAGAACGGGCAGAGACACATTTCCAGTCTATGAAATCAAGATAATTAAGAAGGATAGTCACCCAAACATTGAGTCCTGGCTAGACAAAGATCTTAACGGAGTTTCTGGCTGGTTCCCTGCTCTTTACAAGAATTTTCCTAACCCTGCCACATGGCCATACGAATTTTCAACGAGACTTTACGGTTACCGAGAACCAGTGGTGATTATTCCAGGAATTTTGGGGACAAGAATCAACAATGCCGAAACCGAAGAGGAAATTTGGCCAGGAGGAGCAAAATTGCTTGTGGCTAAGGATGAATTCTTAGATGACCTCATTCTTGATCTAGACGGACGAACCGAAACCGTCTCCACAGAAGAAGGAGGGATAATTTTAAAAGAAGCTAAAGACCTTTATGGCCCTCTAATAGACCAGTTCTCAAAGTACGAAGAAGGGAAGGACTTAATTCTTCACCCCTACGACTGGCGGAAAGACTTAAGTAGTGAGGCAATGCTGCTTGCAAAAGAAATAGAAACGGCTGCAAGTAGTTCAATAACCGGAAAGGTTTCAGTAGTAGCCCATAGCATGGGTGGGCTTTTAGCCAAGGAATACTTTCGCCAAGATGGGGACGAGTTAATAAGTCAAATTGTACTCATGGGATCGCCAAAGTTGGGCTCTCCAAAAACCTTCAAAGCCATAAATTGGGGAGACGATATGGACATTGGCAAGTTCGGCCTTGGCCTTAACGAGGAAAGAGTAAAAATAATTACTCAAAACATGCCGGCTGTTTACCAGTTATTGCCAAGTAGAGAGTATCTAAATCAAAATGGACACGGCTATGTTCAAGACCGACGAGATGGCAGTAATTTAAAAGTCCTTGATTTTGATGCGATCAAGGCTTTTATGCTGGAAAATCCAGAGGACTCCAGGAATGAAGCACTTTTAAATTTAGCCGACAACTTTCACGAGACTTTAGACCAATTCAATTTTCCGCAAGATAAAACCTACAACATTATTGCCTGCCAGCATCCAACAACGATCGGAGGCTTTCTACTTTACCCAAAGGGAAAGGTTGAGGTCTACTTTGTGGATGGAGACGGCACAGTACCAACGTTAAGCGGAAACTATCAAGCTATAGGAGGGAAAAGCTATTATGCCCTAAGTAATCATTTAGAGGTTGACCACACAGGTCTGGTAAAAAATAGCGCGACTACTGCCCTGGCACGAAAAATAATAGAAAGGGAAGATCTAGTTTTAGAAAATGGAATTTCTGAAAACTTCAATGATTGCTCTAACGGAGAACTTGCTAAAAACAAAGTAATCTCAACTCACTCACCAGTAATTCCTCATTTTTATGACGCAAATGGAAACCACACTGGTCCGGATGAAAATGGAGACATAGAGCTAGGAATTCCCGGATCAGACTATTTCATCATTGGCGAAAATCACTTTGGAATAATGCCAGAAGGCATAGAGTTTAGGGTAGAAATAGAAAGCACCGGAACTGGCACTTTTGATCTTAAGATTAAGAATCTTGAAGGCACAGAAGTAGTTGGTCTAAGCACTTTCATAGATATTCCAATCGAAAATGTGGCTCAAACTGCTACTTATCATTCCAACGGCCAAACCCTTTACCTAGATAAAACCGGAGACGGGGAAAGCGAAGACGATGAAGAATTAGACGCCTTTGTAATTCTTGGCCAAGAGCAGGCAAACGACACAGACCCGCCAACAATTTTAATAGCGGGCCTTGAAGAAAAAGAATATATCTTTGGAGAAATAATCGCGGGCATCTTAATTGAAGTTAGCGACGAAAATTCCGGCCTATTTAGCTCACAAGTTAGCCTAAACGGCGAGCTTTTTGACGACATTGCGATAAACACAACAGAGCTGGGCCTTGGCGACCACGTTTTTGCTGTTGAAGCCTACGACAACGCAGGTAATCTTGCCTTACAGGAAATTAATTTTTCGGTAGTCGAAGACCTTGAGCCTGCCGAACAGGTGGAAGAAGAACCAGCTCCTGAACCTGAACCCGAACCAGAAACAGAAGAAAATCAGGAAGAAGAACCCCCTGTAGAAGACGAGGAAAATGAAGAGGAACAGCAGGAACAAGACGATACTGAAGAAGAAAACAACGAAGAGACGGAGAACAACTCCGACACTTCCAACAACTCCAACGGCTCGCAAGAGCAAGGCGGCAGTGGCAGTAGCGGCGGAAGATTCACTGGCTTCAATCAGACAGGCCAAGTGCTTGGCGCAAGCACACTTTATTCAGGCCTAACAGATCAAGAGCTTTTAGCACAATTAATAAAACTCCTCCACCAGCTCATAGCCCTACTTCAAGAAGAGATACTCAAGCAGCAGGCCTAAAGTAGAAAGCAAGCATAATAAGGCATAGATCAGCAATCAATCTCAATACAGGAAACAAACCCAAGGCAGAAAACAAAAAGCAGGGAAGCACCCTGCCACTACGCTATCTAACGGCCGTCAGTTAGCGTAGTATAAAGATAGAAAAATAGAAGAAAACCAGGGCTAAAGTCGCTAATCTAGTTTATAGCTACTCAGGGTTCCCTTCCTACTAACTTCAAATATTTCCACAGCTTCCGAGAGATCCATCTTTCCAATATCATCTACAAATTCCTTAGGCAAAGGACCCTTACCAACAAATACGCTCTGCTGAACTTTCTTAAATCCAAGATTGATTAGCGCCGATCTTAGCCACCCACGTTTGACTCTATGTTTCTCAGGAACATCAAAACTAAATATAACCAACAAAGATCCAGATGGCCTTTTATACCCGCGCACGTCGGGCATTACCAGCGAGCCCTTACGCAACTCTTCAAGCTTTAGCCTCCCCTTGATCGTTCTAAGGATTTTCCCATTCTTTTCCGCAATAAGGCCATCACGCTTCAAGCGCGAAATTAGCGTCCAGTAGTTTTGCAGGTTACGCTTTTCTGCAACTGAATTTTTTAAAACCGTAGATACTGAAGGGGGACGGTCCCGCTTCAGTTTGTCATACTCATATTGCACTCTAGAACCGGATGCGCCATAACCAGCAGAAAGAAAAGCACCAAAAGCACAAAGAATTTCCTCAGGAATATCAGAGATAGTCTCCAAAACAGCCCTCATGCGAAAGCCGCGCCTAACTCGAATATTTTTAATCTTCCGCGCCTTGCCCTTAAGCCTGTCCATATTAGTAATTATACTATACTCCACTACGCTATCTAACGGCCGTCAGTTAGCGTAGTCAAAGGGTGGAAATTGTGTTTCGTTCGAAGGAATGTGTAAATAATTTTTCAAGATCACTAATAGCAAAAATTTGCCTAACAACAAGGCAATAGTGTAAACTATCTGCAATGCAGGCAGAAATAAGGAAAAAGGCACAGGAAATTAGCTATATTGCCACAAAGCTGGCAGAGCTTAGCACAAGGCAAGAAATTGCCAATAAAGTGGAAGTAGCTTGCCTAAATTTGATAGAGAAAATATATGGGCAAGAATATCTATCTGCCCTAGAAAAAACAGAAGTTTTAGAAGGCCTAATCGCCTTTTCTGTAAACACCGGGCAAACAAGCATAGAGTATGGAGAGGAGCTAATTAATAGAACAGCCAGCCTTAAGGATTTACTAATTGAAGGCTACACAAATAAGGAAGAAAGCAGAAAACTAGAAGCAAAACTGGCCATGTTGCCAGAACCTCACAAAAGAGGAAACCCTTCGACTTCACTTACTTCGACAAAGCTCAGCATAAACAGGGCAAGCAGGCAATCAGGCAATAAAAATACACATAAATTGCCTTATGACAATCAAAATTCAAGTTTACCCGCCTCTGGAGGGCCAAAAGCACAGCAAAGGCAAGAAAAGATAGTAAGTCTGCTTAAAGAAAGAGGCAAGCTCCAACTTAAAGACATAATTAATGCCTTTCCAAAAACCAGCGAGCGAACAATCCGTTATGATCTAACTGCCCTTTGTGATAGTAAGAAGCTAATCAGAGAGGGGAATGGCGGACCGGCCAACTTTTATATGCTTCCAAGCGCCATCATGATAAGTAGCCTAGAACCACAAATACAGCCAAAATCGGAGCTTGGACCTTCAAAAGTGTCATATCCTGCGCCACTTCCGGAAAATGCGCCCATTTATGACGAAAATACACAGGAAACAGCCGCCCGAAGCGACTATGTCGCTGGGCGAGCCTCGCCCAGCAGCGAAGCTGCTACGGGCGGGAGCAATTTCGCTAAAAACGAGCTAAACGAGGCCTTTCAGGCGTAGTCTTATGTCCTTTTTTTACTACTTGTAACAAGTAGTAAAAAGTATCGTTATACTATGCAAGATACAGCAGTTTTTACTTGCAGTATCTTGCAAGTTCAGTTACAATCTAGCTTAACGCTTAAGCCTTGGTGAGGCAGGGTTTAACAGATTTCTAGATACAAGCGGAGCTTTTTGCTCTATTTGTGTTTTTTCTGTTAAATTCATTCCTCACTATCGTGAGGTTTTTGTGTTTATGGGCCGTAAGGCCCATAAGAACATCCGCCCAAATTTTCGCAAGAAAAATTAGGCGGACAAAGTTCTATGCGGGTTGTCTGAACAGCTATTCTTTCCTCACGAAGAGTAGGCTATAACGGGGCTTTCTTTGCCTCCTCAACTTTGACCCAGGTCGATCTAATCCTCAAAAATTGGATTGAGAGTCAAAGGGCTTAGAAGATGCCGATATGGCAATCCAAAAACAATAATAAAAGTAAATTAATAATATAATTCATTAAAAATGAATAAATTCGCAAAGAAATTCGCTGCGAGTGTTGTAGCAATCAGCACCGCAGCATCACTAAGCGGAGTTGCAGCTTTTGTACCAGTTGCTGGTGCACAAACAGTTTCTGAGCTACAAGCTCAGATTATGCAGCTTACCGCTTTAATCGCTCAATTGCAGGGTGGTACCACAACCGCAGGTTGTGATGCTAGCCTT
>JAUYME010000052.1 GCA_030699515.1 bacterium | reverse complement strand
TGGGTTAGACCGGCAAGGTCGGTGAGGATGTCGTTTTCTGTTTGGTAGCTACCTAGGTCGGTGATTTGAGACTCGGTAATGAGGATGCTGGTTGAGGCAGCTGAGGTAATTCGGCCATCTGTGTCAATTGTGAGAACAAGGGTTTGAGAGCTGGAGCCGTAACTGCCTGCAGTGACTGCAGTGCTGGCAAGTTCGGATGCACCTACTGCGTTGGCGGCGATTTCGTCTGAAGTAACTGAGTCGGTAGCTAGCTCGGTAGCAGTGATGGAATTGCTGGAGATTCCGAAAGTGATTGAATCTGCACTACTACTTCCTGTGATGGTTAAAATATTTGAGCTGGTGGAAAAGGTAAGAGTGTCTGTAGAGCTATCGGCTACCGGGCTGGTTCCAAGCGGGGTAGAAATTGTTTCGAAAGAATTTGATGAAGAACCGCCAGTGATGGAGCTGGTTGAGATACTAGTGATTCGGCCAAAGCTGTCTACGGTGATAACAGCTGAGGCGGAACCAGAGCCATAGGTTCCGGCAGTTGCTCCTGAGCTTGCCAGGCCAATCGTGACGTTCGCATTTTCTGATCCAGATCCGGAAAGAGTTAGACCACCGGTGCTTGTGGCAATTGTTGCAACATAGTTTCCGGTAGTGTCAGTTGCAAGTGTAATTGAATTTGCTGGCAAACTAATTGATCCGGAAACTGTTAGGGCAGAGATTGATGTTGTTGCGAAGGTGGAGGCTCCGGTGAAGGTGATAGTTCCGTCATCTGCAAAAGTCGCAAAGCTTGATCCCCCATCTTGGATAATGAAATCGCCAGCGCCGTCTAGATCAAATGTTAGGGCGTTGGCGCCGAAATTAATTTCAGTTGCTTCGTCAATATCTAAAGTGTTTTCAAAATCGTCAAAGTCTAATGAGTCGGCAGTGACACTTGCTCCGATAGCAGAGCCATTAAAATAAAGTGCGCCGCCTTGGTTATACAAACTGTTGGTGGTTGTGGCAGGGCTGGATGAACTAAGAGTAAGACCGCCGTCAAGAGAAAGTGAGCCGGAAGTTCCAAGAATTGGAATTGTTCCGCTGGCTCCGGTTGTTGTTGCGTGATAGCCATCTACAGTGTCGGCGTTGATGGCGTAACCGGCAGCAACAATTCGCTGACGAGGAGTAAGCTCTTCAAAGCTTCCGCCGGAAGTTTCGGAAACTTCAACCTGCAGGTAAAGGCTGGTGTCGGTTTGAAAATCCAGATCTAAAGTTTCGGCAGTGTCTTCGCCGATGTTGACCGAGAAAATTCCGTCGCGAACCGTTGCTTCTGTTTCTTGCGGGGAACCTGAAGGCCACTTTTTTGTTCCACCGGTAGCTGCATCGTAAATTGAAAACTTGAAGTAGTAGCTTGTTCCGCTTCCGCTAACTCCAAGGCGATCTCCGCTAGAGTCCGTAAGGAGGCCTTGGTAATTCATTACCTGAGGAACTCCTGCAGCTGACGCCACTGTAATAGGAAGGCTAAAATTTAGCGCTAGAAGCGAGAGGAGTAGCAGCTGTGTAAGCAACTGCTTTGCAAACTGTTTGAGAGGAATTCTACGCATTTTATGTGTGTAGTTTTTGCGTGTAACGCAAAATATCGCCGTATCATGCGCGCTCCTCTCAAGACCGCTGCTACGTATTACGACTTATACTAATTTTATCACGCTCCCACACAGAAATTTATGTGTAATTATGCATAATGGGGATAAGAAAAAAGCGAAGCTTTTAGTGCTTTTTGGCAAGTAAAATTTGCACAAATTTTAGTATGCGATCTTGGGTTTTGCTAATTCTTTACTAAGAAACTTTTGCTCCGGGTGGTAAATCTTTTTCAGGAGAAATTACTGCAAGGATTCCGTTTTCTTTATCGCTTGCAGCGAGCAACATCCCGTTGCTAAGGCCCCCTATCAAAGAACTAATCTCTCTTGCGCAAAAGCAATTTTATTAAGAGCTTTTTGGCTACGAGCAAAAGACCATACGCCTTAGCGTAGGCTTTTGTGAGTAACGAAAAGCTCTTAGAGAAATTGCTTTTGCCCAAGGGGTTGCTTTAAAATTCCTTACCTTCTTTGTCGCTCCTCGCTCACAGGCTCTTCGAGCCTAGGCTCGCTCGTCGCTCCTTGAAGCTAAGAGAATTTTAAGAAGCAACGCAAAGAGAGCTAGTTCTTTGATAGGGGGCAGACTCCCCTGATTTTCCTTGGCTCTAGGTTGGCAATGATAATGATATTTTTACCGATCAACTCCTCTTTTGAATAAAATTCTTTGATACCGGCACAAATTGTTCTCCCTTCTTCACTGCCATCGTCTAGCATTAACTTGTATAGCTTGTCAGCATCTTCGATATCTTCAGCAGAGATAATTTTTGCAACTCTTAAATCTGATTTTACAAAGTCGTCGTAGGATATTTTTCCTTTGTTCATTGTTTTAGGTTGTTTAGTTTGTTCGATTTTAGATTATTAGAATTTGCAATGTTAATCAATAACAAATAGCGGGCTCGCACTATGCCGCGGCATAGTGCGAGCCTGGATCTTTGGGAAAACTTAATTAAGCCCTTCCCTTGGAAATCTGCTTAAAAAATGGAAGTTATATTTGAGCAACGGGTGATACCACAATCCCACTATGCCGCGGCATAGTGGGATTGTGGTAGACTATTGGTTAATGAGGTTTGCGAGCTTCCCTAAAATCAAACGAGTTAAAGGCGGGCGGCCAGATGACAATTGGGAGCAAGAGATCTGGCGGATTTTTTGTGATGAATTGTCTAAAGGTTGCCCCAAAAAAGAAATGGCTGAATTTTTGACCTCTATTTTTCCAAAAAACGAGAGGCAAAAAATTGTGAAGCGCATTGTTGCAGAGCAAAGGCTTAGAGAGGGTTATAAATACATGGAAATTGAAAATGAGCTGGGTATCTCCCCTCAAACTATTAGCGTAATAAAAGAGGCTTCTTTGGCGCAGAACTATAAGGGGTATAACATTCTTTTTTATGATAGCCGGGTTAAAAATGCCGAAAGGAAGTGGAAGGCTGTTGAAAGAAGGAAGGATAAGGAGGCAAATTCTCCTAGACCTATGAGAAGATACGGGAAAGGGAAGATGAGAGATTTTCTTTAATCTTTCGCTGCTAGAGATTAAGAATTGCATCTCCACAATCCCACTATGCCGCGGCATAGAGGGATTGTGGGAGGGGTTCAGCTGTCGGAAGTGTCGGAAGAACTGCCCGGAAGTCCGACTTCCGATAAATAAATTGCCATCTTTGGAGGTCGGATCTCCTCGGGAGATCCGACCTCCCCCCAGATAAGCTATGCTCCCCTGCTTGAATCTACTAGGCCGTCTATGTCGCTGTTTAGATGGGTGAGGCGGATTTTTTCGTCCAGCTCTTTCTCTCTGTCATCTAGCTCTTTTATTTCTGATAAAACTTCGTCTAAAACTGTTTCGTAGCCCTCGTTAATTTTATTCATAATGTCCAAGTAGGTGCTGACAAAGGCAACGTATGCCGCTCCTTTTTCTTCAAGGCTAAGATCGGAATTTAAGTAGCCATCCAAAAGTTTTTTGGCCTCCTGCCACTTATCTTCCCTGATGTAAGTTGCGAGTTTTTGTTTGTCTGAATCAGTCATGTTTTTAAGATACTAATCTACAAATGTATGCCTGCCCGCAATGCTTCGCATAGCGAGGCGGGCGGGCGAATGCAACGAATGGGCAACGAATATTTTTAAGATACTAATCTGCGAATGCATGCTAATTATACGAATGATGAGCTGCGATGCTAATATGCGAATGCATGCCTGCCCGCAATGCTTCGCATAGCGAGGCGGGCGGGCGAATGCAACGAATGGGCAACGAATATTTTTAGGATACTAATCTGCGAATAATATGCGAATCAAGGAATGGCTGCAAATGGAAACAAGGGTTATTTGTAACCATTTGTATCATTTGTATAAATTTGCCCGCCCTGAGCTTGTCGAATGGGTAGATTGGTATCTTTAAATTACTTTAGGTATTTCAATTGCAGACCTTTGAGCTTGAGGACGAGCGCGGAATTTTTTTCCGGATCATGGCTGAAAGTATTGATTTTCATATCCAGGATTTTTGACAAAAGCTCTTTGCTGTTTTCCTTGGTTTTTGAACCGATTGGAGTTTCCAGAGTATCTTTAAGAAGATTTTCCAGCTCTTTAAATTTAGCTTTCTGATTTGAAAGCTGATCTATTTTATTTTCCAGCATTGAGGTAACTTCTCCGGTTATCCTAAAGTTTATTTCCCGCTGAATTTCCTCGGGCCTGGTTAAAGCAACGCCTAAACGGGTTGGTATTTTATCTTTAGTTTTTGGCGAGCCGTCTTGCCTTGCCTCTCTTGTGTCTATATATTCCTTTGAATCCGGACCGAAATAGTCTATGAAACTGTTTCCCTGTAATTCTTTCAAATATTCGTTTGCCCGTTCTAAGCTTCTGAAGTCTCCATTAATTAAATTTTGAAGCTGGGTGGTCGCGGAGCGTTTAAGCATTTCTTTAGCTTCTTTTATTGGCTCAAATTCCGAAAGCGCCCTGGCCTTCATGTCTTCAAATGCTTTTTTGGCTGTATTTAAGTCTGCTTCAAGGCGGCTCTTTTTGTTCCTTTCTTGGATAGATTTTTCGCTTGTTCTACCGAGATAGGTGTAAAGCTCCTTGGGGCTCATTTCTCCTTCCTGCATTCTTCTCATCCTTAATGCACGCATCGTTTTTTTAATTTCCTGACCGACGTTTCCGGATTTTAGGCCCTCTTTTACTGCGAAAAAGAAGCCGCCTACTGCTTTCAGCGATCGTTTCGTTTTGTCTCTGATCCCCTCTTTGTAATCTGCTAAGGGATTAAAACCCTGATCTTTTGCTCTGATAAAAGCCTCTTTAGAACCTTGGTGCAATTCTTCCGCTTTTACTTCGCTTTTTTTAAATTGCGCTAGCAGCGATTCGATTTCCTCTTCTTTGGATTTGATTCTTTCGGCTCTATCGCCTTCTTCTTTGAGAAGGGCTGCTAAATTTTCTATTTCTTCAGGATTTTCCCAAACTAAGGCATTAACTTTTTCTTTTAGCGCCTCTACCCTATCGCTAGGTAATTTGAGGTTTAGCGGATCTAGCTTGGATTTGCAAAAACTTAAAATGTCTTCAGTAACTTGCTCTTTTTTGTTGAATGCTTCCCATGACGCTACAAAAGCTTTTTGGTCTGCCTCGCTTTCAATGCCCTTTGTTAATAGTTCCGGCGGGCGCGCCTCTGTAAATGCGTCATCCTGCAAAGCTCTTTGGAGTTTTTCTTCAAGATCCGGAGGATGCTTATCAAACTTATCGGGCGTATCCGGCGAATAGGTCTTATTGGACTTATCGGGCGTATCCAACTTCGCTAAAGCTTCGCTGGACAAGTCGGGCGAATAGGAAGAATCGTCCGGATTTTTATCGGTAATCCTATTTTCTTCAAATTTATCTGATACTCCCTTGAAGGCGTACATAATTTTCTCGCCGTCCAGACTGACAGAAATAACTTCTACCGGAGTGGGAGTGGTGTTTTTACCGTTGATGTCCAAAATGTAAACTTTTTGGCCAACTTGAAATTTTGCATTTTCCAGATTTGCCTCTTTTTCTGCTTCAGGATCACTAAGACCTTCGCGTCTTTTTCTGGCCAGATCTCTTTCACGAGCCCTTCTATCTAGAATTTCTCGGGATACTCCTTGTGAGCGATAATAGCGCTCTTGTTCTTGCTCGCTCATTAATCTAAAGCGAGGCTGTTTTCTAAGTTCTTCTAGCGCCTCATCCCTAAGCTTTTGGTAACGGGGATTTTCTATGGACAGATCAAGATTGAACTCTTCGCTTATCGCTTCAGCGAACCTTTGATCGGCAAAAAATATTTCGGCTTTAGATCCTTCTAATGCCGTCCTTCTAACATTCGCCCGTTTCCCAATTTCATTGAATTTAATAATTGCATCTCGGTAATCCTCCAGATTATGCCTAAGGGATGTTTTGCTTAAGACTTCGACAACGCTTGGCAACTTTTCGCCTTTTCCTTCAGGGCCTTCCCCATTTCCCGGAGTCTTTGAAATATGCGCTCTGCGCGCTTCGGGCGTGCTTTCATTACCGTGGGTTTTTGTTTCTTGGGAAGCCCTTTCTTTTTTTCTAACTTTGTCCTTTAGGAATTCAATTCTACTTTTCGCAATTCTATATATATCTGCTAAATCTGAGTCGTCTCTTTCCAGCTTCTGAATATCTAAACCAAGAACATCCTCGAGATTGTATATTTTGTCTATCAGTTCATCTACATCTTCTCTGGTGATGTTGTCTCCTTTGTTTTCGTAAACTTTTATTAAGCTCTCTACCTTTTCGTAGTGTTGAAGGGCTCTGGATATTTCTCGCTTTTCAGCTTTTGCTTCGTCTTCCGGTGGCCCTTCTGGTGGTTCATCGCCGCCGCTTCCGCCCAAGCTTGGAGCTGGTTCGGGATTTTTGTCAGCCGGCTCTTTTGTAGGCTCTGTAGTAGCAGGTGGATTCTTTTCTACTTCCGGTTCGCTTTCATCAGCTTCTGCATTTTCGGCAGCCTGCATAATATGCGCGTCTTTTTTTCTTACTCTTTTTGGCTTATTGCTATTTGGTCTTCCTGACCTTCCTTCATCTGCTGGTTTTTTAGGTTGCGGCCTGGCTTTGATTTCTTGGGGTTCTTTCGGCTCTTCGTATTCTAGGGCTTCTGTTGATGTTTCAGGGACTTTTATCTGAAAGGCCTCAATGGCACTTGGCTCCATTTTTAATAGGTCGTCTATCCAATCTTCATCTCGCTCATCTGGTCTTGCGTTGAAATTTTTATGTTCGCTTTGAATAGCCTGAATAACACTTCTTCGCACATTGATGTTTATCTTGGTAAATTTGTGATCTGGTACGCTTTCGCTCGCCTTCGTGAGCTTACGGTACATCCTTGCGTAATCTGCTATTTTCTTTTTTAGCGTACTAGAAAGAAAGCCCCGTTTTTCTATGCTTTCCTTTTCAGGGACTGGTTCGGGGCGTTGTTGAGGTACTAATTCAGGCTGCATTGTCTAGTAATTATAGCCTGCTTTTCTTGTCTTTTCCTTAAAAAGTCT
>JAUYME010000051.1 GCA_030699515.1 bacterium | reverse complement strand
TTTTTATTTTTCACCCTATTTGAATATTTGCACACCTGCCCGCCTCTGGAGGGAATTTGCAAATAGTGTGGTGGGCTTAGTTGAGCTGGTTGAGGGTTTGGCTAATATCAATTTCTATTATTTCGTTTTCACCAATTGCGTCTGTTTTTCTGGGAGGGATAATAAGTTGACCTTCTTTTTTTATCTTTTCAAAAAGACGCGCGGTAATTTCCACATCTTGGCGGCAGTATTCTTTTAGCTCATCCATTTTTCCTTCTCGATAAAGTACCGGAGCGTTAAGGCCGGTGCCGGTTTTTTCTGTGCCAAGGTTGTGATTGGCTAGATCGTTAAGGCCCACAAGCCGGCCGGTTCTTATCTCTATCTCATCGCTAATGTCCAGGCGCGGGTAGCTCATTAAATCCATATCAAGAGTGTGCTGAAGAATTGGAATATCAAATTTGTTGGAAGAAAAGCCAACCAGAATGGCGCGTTGGCTTAGAAACTGCTTCATTTCTTCAAATTGGTTTTCGTCAAAGCAAAAATGCTTGTTTTTATTTACCGAATAAAAACAAGCCACAGAAATCTCTAGCTTGGTGAGGTGCTCTTTGCCGCCAACATCTCCAAAAGTATTTTTTGTTTCAATATCGAGGACTACAGTATCTAGCATTGACTAGATGATAGCAGAATTATGCTGGAAATTCGTATATTGGGTTACCAGTGTCGTCTATAACGTCATTGCCAATAATTGTGGTTTTTAACCATTGAGTTTTTTCTTTTTCACTTAGTCCATTGGTACAGGTATTAATATAGCTTTGAAGAATTTTCATTTTTGGAAACTTTTTGTCCTCTTGGAGATATGCATAGACGGGGAAATTTGGCTTTGGTGCCAGTTGTTTGCTTACATCTACTTTTGCCGATCCTTTTTCTCTTAGCTCTAGGAAGGGCAAGTCCTTATCACTTATTTTTATAACAACACCATCAACCACGGAATCGGATCGAGGAACTATATTTAGGTAAAGGTAACCATCCTTATATGGCGCATTCATCTTCCGCTGATATCCTTCCAACTTTGCTTTAGATACAACTTTACTGGTTTTCAGCGTTTGTTCTCTGCTTTTTAGATTTATTAGTGATCCGTAGAAAAAAATATACATATTCTAGTTAATTGGGCGGATGGCGGTTCTTTGCAGAACCGCCATCCGCGCGGTTGTCAGCTGGCTACGATGTCCATCACCATGGCCAGCTGTGTTTGGATGTGGGCATCGCTTCGCCTAGCCATAGGGCGTACCTCGATGCAGAGCACGTTGGCGTAACGCTTGAGGCGGAAGTGCCACCAGACCGATCGCAGGAAGAGCGGAATGTTCAGGTTCGACACCTCCTTGTGTGGCTTGAGTTGCGCACCGCAGACTACTTCGTGCTTGACCAGTTCTTGGCAGTACTGTTCAAGCGAGTCGAAGATCAGGGGGCCGCCGAAGCGATCCTTGCGATAGCTGGCCCTTGAGTCTGTGATGTATTTCTTCCACGCCACATTCTGCGGGAAATCCGCCAAGAATAGCGCGATGCGTTCACCGAACTTGTTCAGAATCGCTACGGCCTCTTGCGTAGCAACTGAGATGGTGAACTGAACGGATGATGTTCGTGCGAGTGGAGCCAGCGCTGTTCGTCCGTCCAACTCCAACCAGATCGCATCCCGCTCGTCAGGAATGACAAGCAGATCTTCGTCGCCATTCAGAACAGGCCTGAAGTACGGCTCTGCGCCAAACCTGCGGGCGGCATCATAAAGCTGTGCCAGACAGATGTTCACGACATCGAAAATATGTTCCGACGTCGAAGCCACCGTTGAAACCTCCATGTTGTGTCGCCCAAGCTCGTAAAAGATCCTGTTGCCGTTCTGATCAACAAGGGTGGTAATAAGATTGCCCTTGCGGCAATCCACATTCCATCCGTTCTCTGCGAGCCATCCGAGCATCTTTTGGGATATTTGCGTCTGAATGGCGTGGCCAGTTTCGTCAACGAATTGTGTTTCCACCTCTGCCCCAACACTTCGGCTCTTGGGCGTGCGGATGCTGGAGCGAAAGTAATCGAGTATTCTCTGCATGGGTGAATCCCCACAAAAAAGTTCTGCCCAAATGCAAAACCCCCTCCCAATTGGGAGGGGGTTGAGGTCATTTTCTTAATGAAAAATCACCGCAATCCGCTCCCAATTGGGGAGTTGCGATGATGATGGTTTAGCTTTTTAAGCATTAACTTATATCCGCCCATGCCCTTCTTTAGCCAGTTTTGAATTCTTGCAATTGTTCTAGAGCTGAGACCAGTTTCTTTTTCAATTTCTTTGTAGGCGATTTTTTCATTCAACATTTGCGCGGCTTTCCAGCGGTTTCCAAATTCAATAAGTTCTTTTTCGGTTAAAAGATCACGCAAAAATTGGCGCGCTTCGCCTTTTGTTTTTAGCTTGAGCAGAGCATCTATGAGTGCGTCTGTTTTTTTGTTTTTCCAATTATCCATACTTTACTTAAGTAAAGTAGCATGATGAGATATTTTGTCAACAGAATGATTTAGGATTATGATTTAGGGCAATGAAAAGAATCTATTTAGATTACGCGGCGACAACGCCGATGGATAAGAAGGTTGTGGAGGCAATGAAACCGTATTTTTCTGACGTGTTTGGAAATGCGGGGTCTTTGCACAGCTTTGGGCAGGAGGCGAGTGCGGCTGTATTTAAGGCGCGCAGAAAAATTGCCGATATTTTGGGGGTGCATTACAGCACTATTATTTTTACCGGATCTGCAACAGAAGCAAACAACCTTGCTTTGCAAGGTTGTTTGCTTCAGGCAATAGGCACTAGGCAAAAGGCAATAGCTAAAACCAATGTAGTTGTTTCTGCGATAGAGCATGAGAGTGTTATGGATACGGCCAAAAATCTTGATGCGGAGCTTAGGGTTGTGCCGGTTTTTAAGAACGGGCAGGTTGATTTAAAGAAATTGGAAAAGGCGATTGATAAGAACACAGTTTTGGTTTCTATAATTTATGCCAACAATGAGATAGGGGCTGTGCAAGACATTCGCAAAATTGCGGATATGATTGCAAGATTTCGAAGTAATCGAAGTAACGGAATAAACGAAATAATCGTTGATGGCAAAACGAATACTTCGTCTACTACGCGTACTACGTTTACCACGCGGCCTTGGCCACTCTTCCATACAGATGCCGTACAGGCTTTCCAATATCTGGATTGTAAGCCGGAAGAGCTAGGGGTGGACTTGATGACTCTTTCTGCTCATAAGATTTATGGGCCAAAGGGAATTGGACTTCTATATGTTCGCAATAAGCGAAATAATCGAAGTAGCGGAATAAACGAAAATGCCAGCACGGATACTGCGTTTACTTCGCCTACTCCGTTACTACATCCTTTGATTTACGGAGGAGGGCAGGAGAATGGATTGAGGAGCGGCACGGAAAACGTAGCCAGTATTATTGGCTTTGCCCGTGCAATTGAGATTGCAGACAAAGAGCGAGAGAAAGAAACAAAAAGAATTTGTGATTTAAGAGATTGGTTTTTAAAGGAGCTGGTGAAGATTTTTCCGAGTGCTAGTCTCAACGGGCAGAAAAGGTGGCGTTTGCCAAACAATATCAGTCTGAATTTAAAAGGTATTAGCAATGAAGAGGCGATGACCTTCTTGGATTTAAACGGAGTGGCGCTTTCAGCCGGAAGCGCTTGCAGTGCCAGAAGCTTAGAACCCAGCAAAACCCTTTTGGCTATTGGGCTAAGTGAAAAAGAAGCAAGGAGCAGCTTACGCATTACTTTAGGGAGGCAGACTAAGAAGGAAGAATTAAAGCAAGCGCTGAAGGTTTTTAAGGCGATGAAAAAAGCTTTGATTTAGCTTGTTTTTTGAGTTTGGATTTGTAAATATAGATGTTGGACCAAGCAGGTCTAGAAAGAGAGGTTTAGGTGGAAGTTGCAAAAATGCACAATTACGGTAGCCCCAGCAAGAGGCGAAAGAAAGGGACAAAGAAGAAGATGCTGGGCAATCTGGAAGTTCTGGCCGAAGACATCGTCTCTCGTCCGGCGCAGAACTTCTTGGGCAAGGAAGGACATGCGCTCCGCGCTTGCCTCTGGGAGATTCTCTATTTCCTTGAGGACTTGAGTGCGGGAAGGCAAGTCCGAGACATGAAGGGCGTTTTCAGCGCAGAGCTGCTGCCTGTTATTCAGGCGTACAGCAAGCGCCGGTCTGTGCAGAGAACGCTGGTGCGGTACTTTTACGACCGCATCTACAGCATCCTCTTGGACAAGGACGCTCTGGAAGAGTTCGTTCCGGATGATTTCCCGCGGAAGATGGACCAGCTGGAAGTTCTCTGGCGCCAGACCTGCTAGGACGCATCGGGATCCGTGCGAGGGCGACCCTCGCACGGATCAACAGTAAAAGATTGCGATGCTATAATTTAAGAAATGTTTGAGCTGTTTATATTGGTCACAATTCTTCTTCTTGGCATTCTTTTAATGCGTTATTTTGCTGCGTTAAGGGCGCATCATCATGCGAATAGGCAGGTGCATGGAGTTGATAACTTGAAAGGAAATGATTTGGCGCATGCGAATAAAGAAAGGCATAAAAATTTTCAAGCAAAGGTATTAAAGGCCTTTGAGCTTTTTTCTCAAAAGGAGATTATTTCCAATAATGATTTAGAAAATGAGCTGGGGGTTTCGGATGCAACGGCAACTCGGTATTTAGAAGAGCTTGAAAGGCAGGGCAAGATAGAACAAATCGGCAAAACCGGTAGGGGCGTTAAGTATATAAGAATAAGTAAATAAACGGCTCAGGCCGATGATTTACCGGCCTGAGCCGTTTAAATTAAGCATAAATTGCCACTTTTGGAAGTCGCCCGCCTGCGCGCTGCGCGCGGGCAGGGATTTCCAACGGTGGAAGTCGGACTTCCCCCAGTGATGATGAAAATGATTAAATTCAATATACATAACGAGAAAAATTTGAAAAAAGGGATTTTAATTCTACTGATTTTTTTTGTTTTGCTTTTTATTATCTTCTTAACTCGCATTGATGGCGGGGGTTATGTAGAGGAAAACAATTTGGATGAAAATGGAGTTGAGTTAAGCGATGATGAACTGGGAAGTGATGGCTATAAAGAATTTACTCATCAAGACGGCAACTTTAGGATTGAATATCTGGAAGAGTTTAGAGTAAGCGAGGTAAGCGGTGATTTTGCTAAATTCAGCAGTAAAGATAGCCGGGTGAAGTTTGCTGTTTATTCTCCGCTTTGGTTTGGAGATGAAAATGTTTATGTAATTTACATACAGCCAAACGAAAGGTTGCTTGGCTCGGAAGTTAGCGAGGATCAGTTGGAACAAAGTGAAATTGGTCCGGCAAGGCGAATGATTGTTCGGCAAAGATATATAGACAAGCAGAATAGCTACGAGAGATCTATTGTAGATACACAACTTCACAGCGATTCTTCTTCAACCAGAAAAGCGTTTTCTTTTGAATACGCCAGCCAAGAGGATTACCAAGAGTATCTTGATGAATTTGAGCATTTTCAGCGTTCCCTCGTTCAGTTTGCGGACTAGGAAATTGCAAAAGATGAGATAGCTCTCTTATCGAATGGCAAATGGGGAGGTCCCTGCCCGCGCGCCTGCCTGAGCTTGCCCGCCTCTGGAAGGCGTTGCTCGCAGTCAGGTTGCGCGCAGGCGGGCGACCTCCCCATTTGCACTTTGAAGAAAAGTGTTGTATTTTAGGGGCGGCAGAAGTGTGCGGCCCCGTAAAATCGTAACAATGGCAAGCATTGACTCTCACGGGGCAGGCGAAATGTTATAATGTAATTAACACATATAGTGTTCGTTCTACATAAGGACTGGCAATGCCCGCCTAAATTTTTCCTTTAAATTGGGGGAAGAGGGTAATTTTAAAGGAAAAATTTGGGCGGGTGTTCTAAAAATCAAAGATTTTTAACATGCATAAAAATTTCAACAAATTTACTTTAAAAGCTCAGGAGGCCTTGCAGAATGCGCAGGAGCTGGCTGGAAGCAGTAGTCATGGCGAATTCAAGGCTTTGCATTTGCTTTCTTCTCTTTTGTTAGACGAGAATACTTTGGTGAGGCCGCTTCTTTCTAAAAGTGCGGTGGATTTAGATGAGCTTGAGCTAAGCGTTGAAGATGCGCTTGAGGAGATGCCAAAAGTTGTTTCCGGCGGAAACGTTGGCCAACTTTACTTAAGCCAAGAGCTGATGGGCGTTTTGGAAAAGGCGGCTAAAATCGCTTTTGCCCAGAAAGATGAATTTATTTCCTGCGAACACCTTTTGCTGGGAATTTTGGAAAGCCAAAGTCCGGCAAGAACTTTGCTGGAGCGAGGCGGCTTTAGGAAGGATGTTGCCTTTAAGGTACTGGCCGCACTTAGGGGCAGTGCGCGAGTTACAGATGAAACTCCGGAAGCAAAGTTTCAGGTTTTGGAAAAATATTCCATCAATCTTACTGAAGGGGCTAAGAAAGGAAAGCTTGATCCGGTAATTGGAAGGGAAGAAGAGCTAAGAAGAGTGATTCAAATTCTTTCTCGGCGCACAAAGAACAATCCTGTTTTAATTGGCGAGTCCGGAGTTGGGAAAACCGCAATTGTTGAAGGTTTGGCTCAAAGAATTATTGCCGGTGATGTGCCGGAAACATTAAAGAACAAAGAGGTTGTTTCTTTGGATCTTGGTTCCTTGATTGCGGGAACAAAATTCAGGGGGGAATTTGAAGATAGGCTGAAGGCTTTTATGAAAGAGGTGCAGAATTCTCAGGGAAGCATTCTGCTTTTTATTGATGAAATTCATATGATTGTTGGCGCGGGTGCGGCGGAAGGAGCGGTGGATGCCAGTAATTTGCTTAAGCCCGCACTTGCGCGCGGCGAGCTTCACGCCATTGGAGCAACTACTTTAAAAGAATATCAAAAACATATTGAAAAAGATGCAGCGCTAGAAAGAAGATTTCAGCCGGTAATGGTAGAGGAGCCCAACTTAGAGGACAGCATGGCAATTTTGCGCGGACTGAAGGAAAAATACGAAATTCATCACGGACTTAGAATCAGTGATGATGCGATTGTGGCGGCGGTAAACTTATCTGCCCGATACATTACCGATAGGTTCCTGCCGGACAAAGCGGTAGATTTGATTGATGAGGCGGCCAGTGCGGTCAAAATTGAAACCGAAAGTATTCCTGCAGAAATAGACAGAATAAGGCGAGAAATTACTCGACTGGAGATTGAGAAAAAAGCTTTAGAGGCTGAAACCGATGGAGCGGAAAGTTTAGAGCGGGGGAATAAGGCTAATGCCAAGACGAAGTCAAAGCCTAAAACGAGCAAGAGGACGATTAAGGCAGAGAAAAACGAAAAGCGAATTAAGGAAATTAATAAAGAGCTGACCACTTTGAAGAAAGAAAATGATGCGCTTAGCGGAAAGTGGCATGGCGAAATTATGATTTTTGAAAACTTCCAGAATTTGCGCAAGAGAATTGATGAGTTAAAGCTGGAGGCGGAAAAAGCAGAAAGAGGGGGAGACCTTGAAAGGGTGGCTCAGATTCTTTATGGCGAACTTCCTCAAGCGGAAAAGGAGTATGATGCATTTGAGAAGAAATTTATTGATAGTGAAGCAAAAGGAAAAGGCAAAGAAAGCTCTTCTTTCATAAAAGAGGCGGTTGACGAAGAAGACGTAGCCAGCGTAGTGGCTCGCTGGACCGGGATTCCGGTAACCAAAATGTTGGAAGGTGAGGGCGAAAAGCTTCTGCGTCTTGAAGATGTTTTGCATGAGAGGATAATTGGACAAGAGGCGGCCGTAAAATCCGTAGCCAGCGCGCTTAGGAGAGCGCGAGCGGGGCTGTCCAGCGAAGACAGACCTTTGGGAAGCTTTATGTTCCTTGGTCCGACCGGAGTAGGGAAAACAGAGCTAGCCAAAACTTTGGCGGAATTCATGTTCAACGACGAAAAGAGCATTATTAGAGTGGATATGAGCGAGTTTATGGAAAAACATGCCGTGTCCAAGTTAATAGGTTCTCCGCCCGGATATGTAGGGCACGAAGAAGGTGGACAGTTAACCGAAACAATCCGACACAGGCCCTACAGCCTTGTGCTTTTTGATGAAATTGAAAAAGCACATCCGGAGGTATTCAACGTTTTGCTTCAAATCCTAGACAATGGCCACCTAACCGACTCAAGGGGAAAGAAGGTGAACTTTAAGAACACAATTGTTATTCTTACTTCTAACGTTGGAAGCCATTACTTCCAGCAAATGAACGAGCTCGGTTTTAGCGGAGATGCCAGGAAGAAGGTTGAAGCTAAAGAAGAAGGATTTAAAGATAAAGTTCGGGAAGAGTTGAAAGAGTATTTCAAGCCGGAGTTTCTTAACCGAATAGATGAAATTATAATCTTTAATTCTTTGAAGAAGGAAGAAATTGAAAGAATTGTAGATTTACAGCTTCAGGAAGTGCAAAAAAGATTGGAGAAGAAAAATATCAGCCTGGAAATAGATCAAAGTACGCGCAAATACGTTGTTGAGCATGGCTTTGATCCGGATTATGGGGCAAGGCCGGTAAGACGAATGATTCAGAAGGCAATCCTTGATGCTTTGGCGGATAAGATGATTAACGGAGATATCAAGGACGGAGATAGGGTGAAAATTGGATTCAAAAACAAGAAAGCTGAAGTGACGGTAAGTTAGGAGAAAGGTTATAGGTTATAGGGAATAGGTTATAGAAGACAAGGAGAGGACGTAGGAGATGGGGGAATTACCAAGTTACTCCCCGCCCGCCTCGCAAGCCTGCCCGAAATGTAACATCGTTGCAGGCGGGCGAGAGCGTTGCGGGCAGGCAATTGCCCCAATTTCCAAAAGAATACCTAAGGCAAGGCGCTAGGCAATAGGGAATAGGGAAGAGGGCGGATTATAAAATTGTCACGCTAATACGCTAATGATTCGCCAATCAACCAATAGCAACAAAATGCCTCTGGCTTATTAGCTGATTAGTGTTTCCATTCGCGTATTAGTGTTACGAAGGTAGGATGTAGGAATACAGGCTAAAGGTTTTCAATTGGGGGCCAGTTTTCGGCCAGGTCCGGGCGAAGGCTGATAGCGGCTTGCCGGAGCGCTTCATAGCCTTGCTTGTCACCTTCCGCTTTAGCCGCTTCTATTAAGAGCACCATAAATTCAATTCTTGTGGGCGATTTTTGCAGTGCGTCGTAGTAAAGCTGTTTTCCGCGCCGGACAAGTTGAGGCTGGCCGTAGAAGTAGCCGATGCGTATGTTTGCACCACCGTTGGTGTAAGTGTGGCGAAGCCCGGGTAGCATATCGGCATATTGATCATGCACAGCGTTGGTAAAATCAGTTAACTCCATCACAGTTTCCACCGGCAGGACAACACCCTGAACTAACTGATCAGATATGCTAAGAAGGAAGTTGTCCAAAGAGCCAACCACTTCTTCTTGGCCAATGGGAGAGGGAGTGGCGAGGGCATTTTTGAAGTAATCGAACTTTTCTGAAATTTTGTTGGTAGTGAAGGTTGCTACCAAAGCTTTATTCTTTTTGTATGGAAGGTAAATGGTGCTGTAAATGAGCAAGATAGTGATAAATATCAGAGAAAGGGAAATTAGCGCATCAAGCAATGAAGCGAAATACGATTCTTGTTGGGTTTTTTCGTAGAAGATGATTAATGCAAGAACTATGACTATCGGGATAACTAAAGTGGCGCCTTGTTGTAAGAAGAGGGTGTTGATTAACAGGAGAAGGGAGGCAACAAATATGGCAATAATTTGCTTGTTGTTGAAGCGAAGCGCCAGGCCGGATTCTTCTTTTTCAATATCGTTGTTTAAAACAAGCGCGAGCAGAATGTAGAAAGAGAGGTAGATGACTAAGACATCAAAAAGGAAAAACGCTTGAACCATGTAGGCCACCGGTATTGATAAAAGAATGGAAAACCAAAGGTTTTTCTTTTTCTTAAAAATTCTTTTGAAGAGAGAAAAAAGCAAAGCAAAAAAAGCAAGGAAAAGCAGAATGCCGCCGGAAACGAGGTGTTCAAGGTAAAGGTTGTGGACTCTGTCAAAGAAAGATTCGCGGCCGTAGTTTCCCGGGTGATAATACTTGTCGTAGACGTAAGGATAGTTTTCAGCGCCCCAGCCAAGAAAGGGCTTGTCTATGAAACCTTGAATGGCGGCATTCCATGACCAAATTCTAGGCTGAAATTGTTCAACGGTGGTTTCTAAATTAAGCTGTCTGCCAAGCAGAGGGATTTTTTGCCAATTGGGATTTTTGTAGGTGGAGAAAAATAAAGCGGAAAACAGCAGCGCAATAGATATCATGATGATGCTGGTATTTTTAAGCCACTTTGCGCAGTCTTTTCGAAAAATATTTGCAGTAAAGAAGGTAATGCCGGAAGCGGCCAGTCCAAGCAATGCACCGCGAGTTCCTGTTTTGAACAATATGACAACAAAGAAAGGAATGAGTGCGTAGCCAAATATTTTCAAAGCGATATTTTTTGTTCTAATTAGGAAATAAAGCAAATAGCCAATGCTAAAAAGCATCAGGGCGGCAAGATAAGAGGCGTTGCCCAAAGTTCCGGAAATTCGGTTTGGATCCCCAATAATGCCAAAGCGCGGGTCAAGCTTAAGCCACTGAAGAAGCCCGTATACGCTAATGTAAACGGCAACGAGCAGAGAAGTAAATAGAAGTTTTTCAAAATCTTTTTTCTTTTGAAATAGGAAAAGGATGAGCAAGAAAAATATGTAGTAATGGATAATTTGAAAGCCGCCATCGCCGCGTTCAAAGTTGGACCAAAATGCTTGTGTGGAATTAAGCGCAGTGAAAGAACTGATAACAAAGAGGAGGGTGAATAAAGTTAAAGAAATAACAATTGGATTTTTTAGCTTCTGAAAAACGGCTTGAAATTGAGCCTTTCGGTCTTTGCTTAAAATTATATGCAAAAGGAAACAGAGCAAGGCTAATTCTATAAGCAGCCTAAAAAGAAGTGTCTTACCGGTAATAAATGGGAAAAACAATTGGCCATCTACAATCAGAGGGGCAAAAAGGCTTAGGCCCAAAAGTATTTTTGATAAATTCTTTAGCATACGAACATACCTGCCCGCGCGAGCGAGTCGCGCGCAGGCGGGCGACGAAAACAGCGAACTACGAACGGGAAAAGGAAACGCTTTTACAGTTTAAAGTATAATAGATAAATTTACCTTCAGTCATGCACAGCATTTTTGTTTTGAAACAATTACCTGAATCAAGTACAATGATATTGTTGTATGCCGAAAAATAGATCTATGAAAAAAATTGCA
>JAUYME010000048.1 GCA_030699515.1 bacterium | reverse complement strand
ACTTTAAGTAGCGCAGTTGAGCGTGCCTATACTTTTGCTAGGAATTTAAAGGTGGAATCTGTGGTGCTATTTTCTCCGGCAAGCACGAGTTTTGATTTATTTTCAGATAGAAGCGAGCGGGGTGATAAGTTTAAGGAAACGGTATTGAAACTTACAAAATCTTAGTTCATAATGGCTTGCATTGCGGGTGTAGCTCAGTTGGTTAGAGCGTCCCCCTGTCACGGGGAAGGTCGCCGGTTCGAGTCCGGTCACTCGCGCACTTGTTTTAAAAAAGTTGCGCCCAGCACCACTTTTTGGGAAAAGTGGTGCTGGGTCGCGAGGGGGTAATGCCACTGAAGGAAATTTTCTTCCTGCCTGGTTCCGGCTAAGTCTGACGTACACACAACGCTGGGTGAGTCATCCTCGGTTTCCGAAGACTTTTTTCGCCACAACAAAGCCTGTTTTCGGCAGGGGTATCCACCCACTCCATCCTTTGCCTATGCTCAGGATTGTACGCGGAGCGGTTTCGTATGCTTCCTTCCACCCTATCCAGACGCACGGAACCTTGCGCGGCTGGCAGAAATCAGGTGTTTGGCTATCCTCTGTCAAAAATACGCTTCTTAGCGAATTTTACAAATTGGTTATTCACAGGCGTTACAACATACCAACATTCTATAGAATGTTGGTATGTTGTAACTGCTTTCCTGGGCTATAAAACAGGGTGCTCTTTATGCCAGGCGGTAACTTCTTGATAAGTATGAGCAATGTTTAAAATTCTTTGTTCGCTCCACTGCGGGCCGATAATTTGCATACCTACCGGAAGATTTTGACTAAAGCCGACAGGAATAGAAACGGCAGGAAGTCCGGCAAGCGAGCTAGGAATGTTTAGTTGGTCGGCAATGTAGCCGAAAAGCGGATCTTTAAGTGCAGTGCCAATTTCCGGCGCTACGTTTGGCACGGTTGGGGCAATTAATGCATCTACCTTTGTAAATACATCTGTAAATTCGTTAACAATAAGGCGGCGCACCTTTTGGGCTTTTTTGTAGTAGGCATCGTAGTATCCGGCGGAAAGTACGTAGGTTCCGGTTAAAATCCTTCTTTTTGCCTCTACCCCAAAGCCCTCTGCTCTGCTCTTGCTATAAATTTCTGACAATTCTTGAGCTAGGGGCGAAACGTGGCCAAAGCGAATACCGTCAAAACGGGCTAGGTTAGAGCTAATTTCGCTGGGGCAAATAATTGCATAAACCAGGGAGCCGTATTTTGTATTCGGCAGGTCCACTTCAACAGTTTCTGCGCCAAGCCTTTTTACTTGTTCTATTGCATCTAAAACTTTTTGTTTAACATCAGTATCCATTTCACCTAGGAAATACTGTGTTGGAATTCCAATTTTTAAGCCCTTAATATCAGTGCTTAGATTTTTTGCGTACTGCTCTACTTGCTGGCTGCCGGTTGTGGAATCATTTTGGTCTTGGCCGGCAATTTCTTCTAGTATTAGGGCTAAATCTTTTGCGCTTCCTGCAATTGGGCCGGGGCTGTCTAGTGAGCTGGCCATAGAAATAACTCCGTAGCGAGATACTCTTCCGTATGTAGGTTTTAGGCCGGAAACAGAGCAAAGGCTGGATGGCTGGCGGATGCTTCCACCGGTTTCTGTGCCAAGCGCAAAGGCGCAAAGGCCCGCTGATTGCGCGCTGGTAGCGCCTCCAGAGCTTCCGCCGGGAATCCGTGAGTTATCCCAGGGATTTTTAGTTGGCCCATATGCACTCGTTTCTGTTGAAGATCCGTGGGCAAATTCGTCTAGGTTTGTTTTACCCAGAAGTACGGCTTTTTTATTTTTCAATTTCTTTATTGCAGTTGCGTCATAGCTGGCTACCCAGTTGTCTAGAATTTTGGAGGCGGCGGTAGTTTTAATGCCTTTTGTTGCAAATAGGTCTTTGGCGGAATACGGGATGCCGCAAAGAGCGCTTCGCTCTTCATGCTCGGCCATATATTCATCGGCATCTTTGGCTTGGCTAAGGGCTTCTTCTTCGCAAGCATTTAGATACGCATTTAACTGCGGATTATAAGTATGAATGCGCTCTAAGAAATACTGGGTTAGTTCCAGCGAGGAAACTTGCTTTGTGTCCAGCAATTCGCGTAGTTGTGAAAGAGAAAGATAGTCTAAATTCATGCTCTTACGAAATTACGAAAATAAGCGAAAGTACGAAAAAAGGAATTATATGATTCTTTTACTATTGCCTTTTGCCTAGTGCCTATTGCCTTCTTCATTTTCTTTTGAATACGTTTTTAACTTTTAGAAATCCTCTATCCTGTGCTGGCAGATTTTTCATCATTGCGTCGCGAAGCTGATCGTCTTTGTCTATGGGCTCATCTTCTCTGTAGATATTGCTTAGTCCGGTAACGTGCGCGACGCCTTCAAGATTCTCTGTGTCTACTTCTTTAAGCTCGTCTACGTAGTCTAAAATTTTGTCCAGGTCTTTTTGCAGACTCTCTACTTCGGCGTCGCCAATTTCTATGCGCGCCAGTTTTGCCAAGTGCTCTACTTCATTTTTGGTTATTCGCGCCGAACTATTTTTTTCTATTCTATCCATGTTCCTAATGATACACATTCTTGGGTGTATATTGAAGTTCGCTTTACTTTTTTTGCCACCTTTCTTATGCTTGTGGTATCAAAGGCGAACAAACGTGACGTTCTTGCGTTCAAGCTGCGTCGGGCTCG
>JAUYME010000039.1 GCA_030699515.1 bacterium | reverse complement strand
TATCATTTTAAAAAATTAACGAACAAGCAGATTGCGCAAAAGCTTTCTGCTATTGCAAAGACAGAGAAAATTAAAATTGACGAAGATGCTCTTGAGATGATTGCCAGTTTGGCAGAAGGCAGTTTGCGAGACGCTGAAAGTCTTTTGGATCAGCTAAGCTCGCTGGCGGACACTTCGACTTCGCTCAGTGCAAGCATTGATTTAAAAACGGTAGAGAAAAACTTGGGGAAAATTGGTTTTATTCGGGTTGCCGAGCTTTCCGAGCTTCTTTTGCAAAAAGATTTAAAGAAATCATTGAGCTATGTGGCAGAGCTAAACGAGCTTGGTTACAATACGGTAGATTTAACCAAAGAGCTCATTCACTATCTGCGCAAGGTTGTTACCTTGCACTTCAATGAAGATTTGGCAGAAGAATTTGGGAAAGAGATGACTGGCAAGGAACTGGCAGAAACAAAAAAGCATGCGGGCATGGTGGATCCTGATAAAAGTATTGAGCTTTTAAAAGCTTTGATAGTGGCGTACAGCCAAATGCGCTACAGCCCTTTTGCCAGCATCCCTTTGGAGATTGCGATAATCCAGCAATTGAAGGAGAGGGTGTAGGAAATAGGATGTAGGGTATAGGGAAAGGCAAAGACAAAAAGATGGAAAAGAGAAGGATTAGGACAGCGGGGTAATGGCTTAGTAAGAGATTGCAAAACAAAAAATCGCCCTTCGGCATACTCAGGGCGATTTTTTGTTTTGATAGGCTTTTTATCTGCTATCTTGGTCGGTGTTTACGTAGCGGATGCATTGGCCTTGGTTTCTAAAGCCCATTGCTTCCCATCCTCCGTTTTTACAATCGGCCTTTGTTTCCGGGTTATCAACCGTAGGAGGCTCCGGGTCATCGTCCGGACATCCTTCAACTTCAATAGTGTTCCAGTTTACGAATGGGTTTTCTTCTTCAGGGCCATCTAGAACCCAGCCGTAACCTCCCTGATCATCAGCATATGCAGCTATATCGGCTGAGAACCCTTCTTCGCCATAGCCGTTCCATAGAGGCTGATCATAATCCCTTTCTCCGCCACCAAATACATTCCAATAAATTGTCATATCTTCGGTGAATGGACCAACTGTAATCTCTGCATCGCTTCCATCTGTGGGGATGATTACGCTCTGCGTATTACCGTCTGCAGAAACCACCAGGTACATGTTAGTTACCTTATGCGTGCCATCCGGATCGGTGATTGTGGCAGTGAAAGTAGTTTCACCACAGGAAAAAGTTTCATGTGAAACCATAGCGCCGTTGTGTCCGGCAAAAACGGTTGCCGCACTAAGTGCCAGCACTGCAATTGCAAGAAAAGTTGCAATTGCAAATGATTTTTTATTTGTCATTGTCATTAATAGTTTTAAAATTTTGTTAATTGTAATTTGGATTAATTATAAATCTAGGCTCTTGCCTAAGAAATAAGACGCTTACAAAAAAATTTTCTTACTTTATGTTGCCCGGCAGGGAGTCGAACCCCAATTTCTAGGACCAAAACCTAGCGTGCTGCCATTACACCACCGGGCAATTTTACCTTGCAAATTTAGCACAGCTTGTACCCCACTCGCAATGTGAACTACAGACTATTCTTATATTCTGCTGAATATAAGAATATTTTTGATGGGTTTGCTTTCTACGTAAGTAAAGCTTGGCTATTCGCTTACCAAAATCCCCCGGCCTGTGTATCCTTTCAGAAAATCTTTGACGGGCAAAAGTCTGTTTTGCCAATTTTGTTCTTTTCTTTTTGAAGTGTGGTGAACATAGAAGCCTGTGATTTTTCCGTTCTCCTCCTCAAAGCCTGTTATCACCCCAAGGTGGCCTCCGTATTTTTTCCAGAATAGAATTCTTTCTTTAAGGCTTTTTTTGTTATTGAAAGCCCATTTGATGGAAATAATCGGAATTGAATTATTCTCTATTGCCTCCTTTAACTGGTCTGAGTTCATGGTTCTGGGTGTCGCCTTAAAGCCAAAACCCTCTATCAGCTTTGCCAACCCTTGGTGGCTCCAGCCTGTTGCATCGCTAAACGCGCCTTGCTTAACGCCTAGACCAATAATTTCTTTTATGGGAGGGGTAAGCTCGTCACCTCTTTGGCTTAAAAAGGAATCCATTGCCATTTTTGCGCACAAAATTCCGCAAGAAGAGCGCTCCCAGTATTGCGCGTCATCTTTGTTTTTGTAGCCCAGAGCTTGCCAGTTATCCAAGTCCCAATTTTGGCTGTAAAAAGGAATGTCTATTCTCATTTTTTAATAATAGCAAATGGATTAGAATTGTTTAAACTCGCAATGGGGGCTTCCCTAAGGAAAAGTAGTTTGCTAATCTAAAGGAATATGAAAAAAATATTTGAAAACAGAGGTGTCTTAATTGCAGTCCTCGTTATATTAGTAGTTATAGTTGCTGTTTGGCTTCTTGTAGGCTCAGGCGGTGAAATGGGAGATAAAAATCAAGAAGTGGCGCAGGGAGAGCCGCTAGAAATTGCTTTGGACTTTTACGAAACTTGGCTAGGTGCTGCTAGATCTACAAGCACAGATCCATATAAGGAAGGCTTGGCAGAGGATCCAATTTTAAGTCCGGAGCTTCGCTCTAGTCTTGTTGCTTCTGAAGACGAGGTTGAGCGCGAGGTAGACCCGGTTCTTTGTTTGCCAATTTTGCCTGATCAAATTGCAACAATTCTTGTATATGAGCTGGAAGACAAAGCAGAGGTTTTAATTATGTCTCGCAAGCCGAGCAGAGATGAGCAAGCTATATTTAGGCTTACTGCGCTTAAGGGCGGGTGGTACATCAACGAAATTAAGTGTTCCGCTGGAGAAGTTCCCCCAGATAGAGAATTTACTTTTGAGACAGAAGGATTTTTGCTAAAAAGCGTACCGCCTCCATTCAATTCCAAAAATTGGCACCTGATATTTGAAGTTGATGGCGTAGCTGGAAACGTTGCTCCGCTTATCTTTGACAGTTCAAGCATGTGCACATACCTAGATGGAAAAAAGGCTGTATGCGACACAACTAAGTTTGAAGAAGCTTCCAAGGCTTTGGTTCGCGGTCAAATGACTGAAACCGGCGTTGAGGTTCAACAGCTGGAAGTACTGGAAAAGGCTGAAAAAGAGTAGTAGCAAGCAGGCATATGAGCAGGGCAAAAGTTATAGGATGGGCGCTAGTGCATGGTTTGGCTACAGCCGGATATGTTTATCTTGTTGTAAGTTTGATTAGCTTTATTGAGAAGCTGCCATTTGCGGAAGCTTCTCCCCTAGCGCCCGTTGCCTTCCTTCTTTTGCTTGTAACTTCTGCGGCCATAACTGCTTCTTTGGTGTTTGGTCGTCCCCTGCTTTGGTATTTAGACAAAAGAAAAGACGAGGCAATTGCCTTAGCGGTATATACGGTTGCTTGGCTTATTGTAATTTTGATGAAAGTTTTCTATTTTGTTTTGATCAATCTGTAAGACTGAAAGAAAAGGCTATAATTTAAGTCTTATATATTAAGATAATTAACATTTTGCTTTTATGAGCGCTAAACAAATTTGGACAATTGTAATACTTGCTATCGTTGTGATTTTGCTGGTGCTTTTGATGGGCCTTGGCGAAAGAAGCC
>JAUYME010000036.1 GCA_030699515.1 bacterium | reverse complement strand
ATTCCGCGGAATAACGGTATATGGCAGAATAACGTAATTTTTTACTCGTCTAATAGGGCGTATAGGCCTTATTCCATCCGTTGGGAAATTGGGGAGGTCCGACCTCCCCAACTTCCACCTCCCCAATTTCCATTTGATTTCTTCCCAGCCCACCCACAAACTATCGTTCAAAAGATAATCAAACACGCTTTGGTGCGTGCTTTTAAATACGTCGCGCAGGCTGACGAGCCGAGCGTGAAGAAAATTTTCAGCCAGAAAATTATTCTGCTATTTAAAAACATGCACCAAAGCACACCAAAACCATCAACTATATTTTGAAATGTTTGCCGTAATCCCTCCAATGGTCATAAAAACCGCCAAGGCTGTACCTCCATAGCTGATAAATGGCAAAGGCGCACCGGTTAAGGGCAAAATCCCGCTCATCGCTCCAATATTGACTACCGCCTGAATCCCAATCAAACTGCCAAATCCAACCAAAAGAAGCTGGGCAAAATTATCCCGCGCTTTTTTCGCAAGCAAAAATATTCGCAAAACTAACACAGTAAAAAGGCTCAAAATCAAAATAGAACCGATAAAGCCAAACTCTTCCGCAATAATTGCGAAAATGGAATCTCCAAACGGCTCCGGAAGCCGCCCCTCAACCTTAGAAAAAACACTTTGCCCGTAACCAACCCCGGTAAGTCCCCCGCTTCCAATTGCAGTCTTCGCCTGATTAATGTGATAGCCCGCCCCCTGCGGATCCGCCGCACCGGGGTTTAAAAACGTAGTAATTCTATCCAATCTATAAGACGTAACCGCAACGAGAAGCGCAAGCGCCGCGATACCGCCCAAAATTGTCAGACCAATGTAGCGCAGTTTCGCTCCGCTCATAAAATACATAATCAGCGCTACGCTGGCCAAAATAAATACCGGACTGGTACTTTTTTGCAGGAAAAGCAAAACAGATATAAACCCAATTACCACTACAAAGGGAATGTAGCCCTCCTTAAAACTTTCTTGTCTGGATTTTTTCGCCGTGAGCCAAATTGCCAAATATACAACCAAGGCAATCTTTAAAATTTCCGAGGGCTGAAATTCAAATCCGCCAAGATTAATCCAACGCGTTGCTCCCCCCCGCTCCACACCCAAAGGGCTAAAAGTCGCCAAAAGTAAAAAAATGGAAAATACCAAAAGAAAAGTGCTAATCCACCTTTTTCTATAAACTCCATAATACAAATTGTAAGTAATGAGAAATCCGATTAACCCCGCTCCAAGACCAAACATAAGCTGGCGCTTCAAGTAAAAAAGACTATCCCCCGTATCCGCCTGAGCAATTGCAGAGCTAGCGCTGGCAAGCATTAAAAGACCAAAAAGTACCAAAAATCCAATTGCAAAAATTATTACGTAGTCCGGCGAGTGGCCCATTTTTCTGAATTTAGTTGCCATAATCAACTATGTGCGCCGCAATATTTTTCCGGCGAGCCTATTATTTGCCGACCCCTCCTCCAGCACAATTTCTCCGGAAATTAAAACATATTCAGGAATCCGATCGGAAAGAAGGCACAGGTCCGCAACATACCCCGACCGAACCAGCCCCCTATCTCCAAAGCCCAAAAAGGAGGCGCTGTCAAAGCTAATTTTCTTTACGGCCTTTTCCAAATTTTCACTATCCTTTAAATAATTTAAAAATACATTGGCGCTTCCTCCCGGATGGTCTATTACGTTGTGCGCGCTTAAAAGACTGGGGTTTGAGCTGGCAAAGAAAGCCTTATCGCTCTTTAATGCCTCAAAAGCTTCTTTAGAATTTAAGTTTTCCACAAAAAGCACCGCCCTAAGCCTGGTCATCTCCATCAATTTTAAAAGCCCCTTGGCAACAGATAAGCCGTGATTATTTGCAAACTCCTTTAGGCTGCGCCCCACCAAAAAATCAAAGTTTGGGGCACTGGCAATAACCAGCTTATCTCCGTTTACCCTCCCCAGGGCCTCTAAAATACCATCCCGGCCAATTTCACTTTCCACAAACTCCATCATCTTGTCTATTCCACCAAAACGAAATTCCGGCGGTAGAAGAAGGTGAATCGGCAGGGTTTGATGATCAAAATTGTGGGCGTCAAAATATAAATACCGGCTTTTCTCAATGCGCTCAATTGCCCTTTTATATTCCCCTTCATGCCCCTTCACCGCCACCAGCGTATTTACAATTGTCTTTACTTCAAATTCATCAGCAAAGCTGGCGAGCTCCTCCACTGCATCAAAAATTTTCTCCCCATCATAGCGAGGCTGCGTTGCAACAAGCGCACCTTTTTGACTGCAAAGTTTATAAATTTCTTCCAGCTCCCGGCTTGAAGTAGAGCCGCTATCCCGATGTAAAAGGCCGAAAGAAATGCCCAGCGCTCCATCGTCAAGCGCATCAGAGCCTAGCCGCACAACCGCATCAATTTCTTTTGCGCTTAAATCATCGTGATAGTGAGAGCTGATTGCTCGCCTTAAAGTGGAATAGCCAACAAAGCTTGCAAAGTTAACTCCAACGCCTCTTCTATCAAGCAAATTCAAAAGCTCATCAAAGCTTGCCCAATCTATATTAACTTGATTCACATCTGTCCATTTCATCAGCGAATCCAAATCTCCATACAAAATTGGAGCTAAAGAAGAGCCCCTTAGACCCCCAACTATCGTGCTAATCCCCTGCGTCAAAAATCTTTTCTGAAAGGGATCGGTAAAAATACTCAAATAATGGTCGCTTGCCGTGTTTAAATCTATGAAACCCGGAGTAACAACCATGCCGGTTCCGTCAATTACTAAATCTGCGTTCCTAAGCGGAAACCTGCCAACATCCGCAATCTGTTCACCCTTAATAAAAACATCAAGGCGCTCTTCCCTCGCCCCGCTTCCATCAATAACCGAACCGTTTTTTATCAAAATACTCCCAGATTTTTTCATCTGCTTAAAATTATATCACGCACAGTTAAACACTAATACACGAATGACACACCAATCTCCCAATAAAGAATTCGGCGATTACCTGCCCGCGCAGTGCTACAGCGTTGCAGGCGGGGTGCCGAATTGGTGCACTAGTGTTTTACCTGATGATTACAGAAGTAAACAAGAAACTGTGCGCAACAAAGAACAGAAGCATCATCAGCCCCATTAGTGCCACTCCGGAAGCTATTTGGCGCACGTGGTGCAGTCTAATTTGCTTAACAACAATTGAGCCGATTGCAATAAGAATTAGCGCAGAAATCAATAGATACAAAATCCGAAGGCTTCGAGTAGGAGATGTAGCCGTTCTTGCCACCACGTTGCTCTGTTTTTCAACTTCAACAGGCACGCTATCTGCCTCTTCTCCAGCCCCGTACGAGCCCGACTCGCTAGAGTCGTCTTGCCCTGAGCCTGTCGAAGGGCTGGCTTGTTCGGGGTCATCGGGCACAAGCGCAATAAATGTTTCACTTTCCTCAAGCACCTGCGGCTCTACGTCAACTTGCTCTACCACCACAGGGGCCGGCTGGTTAACCTGAGCGCTTGCAACCGCCACACTCCTTGGCCGACCAAACATTTGCACCACAAAGGTTGTCTTTCTCCCGTCTATTTCTCCCTCTGCGGTCGCAATTCCAATTTCGCTAAAATTACGGCTTAAAATATTTTCTCTGTGCCCCTGGCTTGCCATCCAAGCCTTGTTTACCGCAGAGCTGTCGCTAAAGTCCATCGCAAGGTTTTCCCCCGCATAAAGGTATGGATATCCGGCCAAGTCAAAAAAGTACCAAGGGTCTTTACCGTCCGGAGTAACGTGGGCAAAATAGCCCTTTGCGGCCATATCGTTTGCTTTCAGCTGAGCAGCCTGCACTAAAAGCGGGTTAATTGTCAGCTGGCTGGCGGCAAGCTCCACTCTTTCCTCATTGGCCAAGTCCACCAGCACATTTGGCAAAATTGAGCTAAGAAAGTTGGAGATACTAACAGCCTGTGATTGAAGAATGGTTAAACCAAAAATTATGAAAACAAAATAAGTGGTCACCATTATCCCCCTATTACGCAAAATGTGGGGCTGATGATTATTGTGTTTACCTGCTATTAAATGTTTCTTTAGAAACTTCTTCATTTCAAAAATTATACCCTAACTTTCACGGAAAAATTGTACAATAAAGAGTAGAAAATGTCCAGCATTTTTCCGGTAGATTCAACTCTGAAGTGCAACACCTGTCATCCTGAATAACAATTCTTCGCAGTATTGCGTGGCGCCTCCTTGTCATTCTGAGCGTAGCGAAGAATCTGGGTTATTAGCTCTAGGAAAAACGAGATCCTTCGCTACTCTCAGGATGACGGATGTTGCGCTTACTTGTTGAACTTAGTGAGCTAAACATCTTGTCAACAAAATTCTGAAAAACTCCTTTGTTTTTGATAAAAATTTCCTTATCCCAGCGTGCATCGCGTATTTTTTTAATTATTGAAGCAATCTCACTATACTCATCATCGCGATTTGAAACCGCAGAATAAGAAAACAGATATCTCCTCCCTCTTTCTTGGTCAATATGCCAAATGATTCGCAAAATCGTCTTTAGGTAGTACTGTAAAAAATCAAGCTCTACTCCCTCAACATTTCTCCATCCCCTGCTTTCCATATGCTGTAACCGCAAAGAAACTGCTTTTCCCTGTGAAATTTTTACGAAATCATTCTGCGAAAATTCTCTCCCCGCAACATGCTCCCAGGAAGGAAAATCCAAAGCCAACAAAGCCGGAGCTATGTATTTGCTTAAATGTCCGCCCCGAGAAACACCATCCTGCATTTCCGACAGATAAAGAATCCTTATGCCAAAATCCCTTATATCTGGATAATTTTTACTTAAAAAGTCCCGCATCACTTTTTCAAAATCTAGCGAAACCGAATCGCTCACAAAAGCCACAGAGTCAACGTCACTATTCCCAATTTCAAAATCATTGCCAACAATAGAACCCTGAAGATAAATCGCCAAAACGCCATAAGGCTCGTATTTCGCAAACAATTTTTTCAGCCCTTCTACCACCAGATTTTTTAGCATATTCCTATTCTGACTGATCTTTAAGTTAAAATCAAAACGGCTCACGCCGTGGCGTGAGCCGTTTATCCCCCAATCATTTAGCCTTTTAATTTGCCCAGCCACTTGTTTCTCCGGGGCTAAAAGTACCATCAGAGAATATAGCTGCCGGAGTTTCAGGAGCTGGAAAGCCTCCCGGATATGGAACCAATGGACCGGCTGGCAGTGCTGCTCGGCAGTTTGGATTTAGAATTGAATTGATCATATTTGTAGTCGTCAACCAAACAAACCGTGTTGGCAAGCTTAGCCCCCAAGGAGCAAGAACCTGCGTTCTGTACTTGAGCTGGAAGCGTGCTACAGCATCTGCGGTTGCCTCATCGTAAACTCCATTAAGAGTTAGGTTCTCGCCCTCAAAGGTGTTTAGGAAGATTTGCAGTCTTAGCACTAGTTTCCAGTCTGTTGTGTTGTTCACAAAGTCGTATAACCATGGTGTGCACTGTCCAGGACCGGTAGCAGCCCCTAGGACTGAGCCGCCAGGACCGGTAGAAGCTCCGGCTACACTGCCACCGCTTGAGCCACCAGAGCTGCCACTGCCAAGAATAACAGGGCCTCCGCCACCATTATCTTCCTCTACATTCCCATCGTAGTTACCAAAGTACAGATCCACGACATGTTCGTCTGCGCCAAGGTTAACCCTGTAGCAATTGTCGGCTTCTTCATTTTGGTTCGGTGAGTCATTATCTACCACATTGTCACCGCTTGTTGGATAAGTTTGCACCCAATCGCCTCCTTCGTCTACGACTTCAAGTTCACAAACGTAATAGACTTTTGCCTCTAAGTTCTCAAAGCTATATTCTCCATTTCCGTCTGTATCCTGGCTCTCCACGAAAAGCCAGTCATCGCCAAGAACGTCTTCATAAAGACGTATTGGCCAATCGCTCAAAAGCGAATCACCACCCGCAAATTCACCAATCGGATTTTCTGTGTCGTAGAACTTCCAGCCGCTAATTGAGTTTCTATCGTTTGCCTCTACAGGGCAGCTTGCAGCGTCTCCTGCGTAAACTGTGTGGTCAGCAAAACTGCTAAATCCATTGTCAGTAAATCCTCCATCCAAGGTAAATTCCTGAAGTCCATTGGCTTCATTGCGAACAGTTGCGTAATAGATATCATCAATTAATGCCAAGCCTGTGTACTGCTCATCCTCCGGAAGAAAGCCCAGGGATTCCTCATCATATCCATCCAGCAAATCTATGCTCCACACTTCCCCATCTATGTGTACATAGATAACTTGCATATCTCCGTTTACCACCAAGTCGCCACCATTTACCTCAAGGTCAAGCTCGGCAAGTTCGGTAGCAACTCCAGTATCAGGATCTATTACATGAAGGAATTGATCTCCACCGGAAGGAATTTTCTCTATAACATAAAGCATTCCATCCGGGCCAAATCCGGCCGCAGGAATTCGTCCAGTAATTCCAGTTCCCGTGCCTACAGGAGTAGGGTCTGAGCCATCTGTATTGACGATGTAAAGTATCTTGTCGTCATCATCTACAGAATAAATTACTCCACTTGCATCCACCGCAACGTTGTTTGAGAATTCTTGACTTCTAGTTGTAACATCGCCAACCGCTAGTGTGTCTTCATCAATCGCAAACAGCTTGGTCTT
>JAUYME010000034.1 GCA_030699515.1 bacterium | reverse complement strand
GAGCAACGCACTCGTAACGCGTAGGTCCGCGGTTCAAATCCGCGAGGTGGCTCTTTCCTATTCGTAGCCATTTGTTGATTCGCATTCATTTGTACAATCTTTATCTTTGGTTTTATTTTTCGGCTTTCCTTCTTTCCCTATATCCTACTTGCCCTGAGTTCAATCGAAGGGTATCCTACATCCTACATCCTATTTTTATTTATGTTCAAAGGACTCACCGGTAAATACGACCAGGGCAACGCCCATCTAAGCATCCACCCCGGAGCAGGGGGCGATGATGCAAAAGACTGGGCCAATATGCTTTTTGATATGTATAGAAAGTACTGCGAAAAACAGGGCTTTAAATTAACGCATCCGGACGAAGGAGTTTTGGAAATAAAGGGTGAATATGCCTATGGCCGGCTAAAAAACGAGTCTGGAGTTCACAGGCTTGTTAGAATTTCTCCTTTTGACAGCAAGAAACTGCGCCATACCAGCTTTGCTTTGCTAGAAGTTGTGCCAATATTTCCACATTTAGACTTAGATAAACTTAAAATCCCGGAAGAAGATCTAAAATACGAGCTTTCAAGGTCTAGCGGCCCGGGCGGGCAAAACGTAAACAAACGAGAAACAGCAGTAAGGGTGGTACATTTGCCTACGGGAATTTCCGCTGCCTGCCAAAGCGAGCGAAGTCAGCCCCAAAACAAAGAAAAAGCTCTTACACTTCTAAAATCCAAGCTCTTTCACCTTCTTCAAAAACACCAAAAAGAAGAACTTTCCGATTTAAGAGTGCACGCTAAGCCGGAGTGGGGAAGCCAAATTCGCTCTTACGTTCTTCACCCTTATCAAAAAGTTAAAGACCATCGCACAGGTGTGCAGCACAACAACCCAGACGATGTTTTAGATGGTGATTTAGACAAATTTATAGAGGCCGAATTGCAGTTGGGCGAATAGGCGTTCGTGCTATAATTCTCTTACTGAAATTATTTTATCTACTCTGGTTTTGCAGTCTACAACCTATAAACTAGAACCTATAAACTAGAAAATGATTCACTTCCAAAACGTCACCAAAGTCTACGACAAAGTAAATAAAGAATCCATTGGAATAGAAGACGTTACCTTCAAAATAGAGCCCGGAGAATTCGTTTCTTTGGTAGGTAAATCCGGTGCGGGAAAATCTACTATTCTCAAGCTTCTTATCGGACAAGAGCGCCCAACAAGGGGGCGAGTTTTGGTAGGGGAATATGAGGTCAATAAACTCACAGTTTCAGAAATGCCTAAACTAAGACGCCAAATTGGTGTTGTTTTTCAGGACTTTCGCCTTCTATCAAGCAAAACAGCTTACGAAAACATTGCCTTTGCGCTGGAGGCGGCTGGAAGAGATGAAGAAGAAATAGAAGAGTATGTTCCGCAAGTATTGGACATGGTGGGGCTAAGCCACAAGCAATATCATTTTCCAAACGAAATGTCTGGGGGAGAAAAACAAAGAGTAGCCATTGCCAGAGCCATGGTTCATAACCCGGCAGTCATTGTGGCCGACGAGCCAACGGGAAACCTGGATGATGTAAACAGCGACGAAATTATTAGGCTGCTGCTTAGAATAAATGAGCTTGGCACAACGATTATCCTGGCAAGTCACGCCAAAGACGTTGTCAATAAAATCCACAGAAGAGTTATTTCTTTAGTTGATGGTAGGCTGGTAAGAGACGAGAAAAAAGGTAAGTATATAATCATGTAAAATTGCTCCGCAATTTTACATAATTAGAAGTTAGAGGCTAGAATTAAGAAGTAAGATTAAAAAATAAGAAACATTAATTAATTAACTTCCGCGTGTATATCCGCGGCCGCTCGCCTGCCCGCCTCTGGAGGGTAACCGAGCGCCAGTCCGACTTCGGCGGACGATCCGCGTTTAGATCTGCGGTTTTGCAGAGCAAAACAATATGACAGGTATAGTAAGAGTACTAAGATACGGAGTTCAATATTTCTGGCGCCACGCCTGGCTTTCAGTAGCCACAATCGTTGTAATGGTTTTAGCCCTGGTAATGTTTTTGGGCTTAATTATGTTTGGCGTAATTACTGATCAGGCAGTAGCATCTCTTCAGGAAAAAATTGATATAGCCGTATATTTCAAAACCAATACTGCCGAAGAAGATATTTTTCAAATAGAGCAGTCTCTATCAGCCCTTCCGGAGGTAAAAGAGCTTGAGTATATTTCAAGAGACGAGGCCCTGGAAAGATTTAGAGAGCGCCACGCTGATGATGCAACCCTAACTCAGGCCATAGATGAGCTTCAGGAGAACCCGCTTCTTGCCTCAATTAATATTCAGGCCAATTCCCCGACAGAATATCCTGTTATTGCCGCCTACTTGGAAAATCCGGAATTTAACCCTTTTATTGAGCGTGTTACATTCGCACAGAATCAGCTGGCAATAGAACGACTCAATAAAATCATAGACACAATGAATAGCGCCGGTTTTGTTATTACTCTCTTTATCGCGCTTGCCGCCAGCCTTGTTGCCTTTAATACAATTCGGCTAGCCATTTATTCCAACAGAAACGAAATAGAAATTATGCGCCTGGTTGGAGGATCCAACAGCTTTATTAAAGGGCCATATCTGGTTAGCGGGATGCTCTACGGCTTCTTCGGCGCAGTTTTAGCGACATTGCTCGCCGCTCCCGCAGTTGGATTTGTATCACCCTACTTTCGCATTTTCATTCCGGAAACCAACATAGAAGGCTATTTCTACAGCAATCTCTTTAACCTATTTTCAGTACTGCTCATTATCGGCCTTGTTCTTGGCCTCACTTCCAGCTGGATAGCGATTAGGCGCTACCTGAAGGCCTAGCCTTCTCTTACGAAACTACCTGCCCGCGCGAGCGAGTCGCGCGCAGGCGGGCGAAAATTTACGAAATTACGATAAAAGAGTTATGCAGTATATTGCATAACTCTTTTATTTCGCAAACTTCAGTTTGCTTCAATGGCTTGCTACTTACTACTAGCTACTTACTACTGGTTCTCTTTTCTTCTCCGCCAGAAGAACCAAATCAAGGCCAAAACAAGCAGAATAGGGGCCGTTATCAAAAATAAGGTTCTTAGCCCGGAGCCTTCTTCAGAAATTACAAATTCGCTAAAAGCTATTTTTTCGTAAACTCCATCATTATTGCTGTAAATGATTACTGTATAAGCGCCATTTCCCAGTCCGCTAATTTCCTGAATTCGTGTATTAGTGTCCAAGATAAACTGCTTGACCAAATTGCCGTGCGCATCAAAAACATCCACCCTGTATCCGCTGCTTGGCGCACCGGAACTTGGCTCGTCCCAGCTAATTGAAAAACTGTTTGAATCACCGGTGCTTGCGATAAACTCCGGCTGGCTAGGAGCATCTACCGTTGGTTCGCTGTCAAAATCAAAATCCGGCTGTCCATCACCGTCACTATCCGCCAACGCTAAATCATCTTCGCCCTGCCCTGCACCGTCTGGTGCGGGGTCACCATCACCACTACCACCACCCTCACCATCCTCCTCTTCGTCATCACTAGATTCCGGATCGGGGTCCGAAATGACATCAGAGTTTTCCTCTTCGTCTACTTCGTCTACTTCGTCTACTACAGTTTCCTCATCATTCGTTTGAAATCCAATTGTAAAAGAAGAAACGGTTTCTCCTTCGCTGTCAGTAGAATAAATGTCGGCAAAATAGCTAAAGTTTTTCTTTAGTCCGGTAAGTGTTAAGGAATGCTCCAGCTCCATAGTGTTATCGTATGCGCTGGAAATAACGTAAAGCGGGTTAAGCTGTTCTCGTGCCGTTGCCGCTGAATTTGCAGCTTTGCTTGTTGTCCAAGTTAAGGTAACACTGTTTACTGTAACGCTAGCCACTTGTGCTCCCGTAATAAATAATTCCGTATCTTCAGGGGCAGGAGCCTCTTCTTCTGCGCTTCCCTCACTTAGCTCCCCAATTTCCTGTCCGTACAGGCTGTATTTAAAGGTAAATTCTTGATCTACCCCATTAATTCTGGCCTTGCCAAGCAAGAATTCTGAAACAAAAACTTCATTATGGGTTAAAAATCTGGAAATAGTATCCGCATAGTAAATTCCAAGCCCGGCCGGATAGGAAGAAAAGCGAATAGAATAGGTGTTAGAGCTAGAAAGTTCTAGATTGGAGTCCAGGTCCACATGGATTTTCGTCCCGCCCGCACTTTGAGCAGTGGACGCTAAGTTCAAAGACTCCGTTGCCAGAACAGACCCAAGGGAGTTTAAAATTTTAAAGCTGATAGATCCGCTTGCACCGATATTGTCCAGCCAAAAATCAAATCCCTCTAGTGCAATGTCAGCCCTTGGCTGGAAAACTTGTTCAATGCCGGAAGCGCTGCTGGCGGCAAAGCGAGCGCTTTGCCAAGGGTCGGGGGAGTAGTCGTAGTAAGTATTGCCATGCGCCAAAACATTGCTGGCAAAAACCAGCGAAAAGGATAGAATTAAAATAAGTCCTAATATTTTCTTCTGCATACTATCTTCATTATATGCTAAAAGACCTAGAGCTTCGCTCTTATTTCCTAAAAAACTTTATCTTCGGAGTAGAGGACAGTCTTGTTTCCACGGTTGGCCTGCTTTCCGGAATTGTGGTTGGCGGAGTAGAGCAAGCCACAGTTATCCTTACTGGAGTAGTTTTAATATTTGTTGAAGCGCTATCTATGGGTGTTGGCAGTTTTCTGTCGGAAAGCCACGGGCAAGAATACAAGGCCAAATCCAAAGTAGATGCAAAGCCGGTAATAATTGGTGGGATTATAATGTTTATTTCTTACTTTATTGCCGGATTTATTCCGCTTGCTCCCTACCTTATTTTTCCTATCAGCCAAGCATTCATTTTCTCCGTAGCCCTGTCGCTCATCACCTTATTCTTCCTCGGCGCCTGGAGCGCAAAAGTTTCCCGCATTTCTCTTTTTAAAATGGGTATGCGCATGATGATTATTGGCGGCCTGGCAATCCTTGTCGGTATTGCAGCTTCTAACTTAGTACAAGCTTTATAAAAAGCGATTGCCAACACGGCCACCGTGGGGCTTCTTCTATTTTTTTGCTAACTCCTAACTCCTATATCCTAACTCTTAAAAAAGAAGTGCTTATAACCACTTCTTTTTTGAGAACAACCAAACCAAAAAAATAGAAATCGCCGCCGTAATCGCCATAATTATCAAAAATGCATGAGGATGAGATTGCAACGGTAGATCCAAGTTCATTCCGTAAATGCTTGGAATAATAACCGCCACTGTCAAAATAATTGTTAGGGAAGTTAAAAATTTAATTACTCGGTTTAAATTGTTGGTTAGCACAGTAGAGTAGGCATCACGAATGTTAATAGAGCTCTTAAGACTTGTTTGGGAAAGCAGAACAAGCTCATCACTGCTTAAAAGCAAATCCTCAATTAAATCTTTATCTTCGTTGTAAAGCGTCAGCGCCTTGCCGTCCAAAAGCTTGTTTAAGATATTTTTGTAGGGGACAAGGGCATTCAAAAAGTCGTTTAACGATTCTTCAAAATCAATAAACTTCATAATGTCACGATTTTCAATTTTTACGCCAGCCGCTCTTAAGCTAAGTGAATTTATATCTTTGTTTATTCCATACAGCAAAGATTTATAGTTGCTGTGCATGCGCTCAAGAATTTGAAGCACCATCTTAGTTTTTTGAGTGGTGGTAATATCTTCCAGTGTTTCATTGAGCTCATCAATTAGGGGAAGTCTTTTTGAAGATACAAACATTACAAAGTGATCGCCGGCAACTACAAGGAAGGGCACTGTGCTTACTACCCCTTCGTCCTTAACAGGGAAGCGAAGAAAGACATATTTATTGTCGTGTTCTGCTTCCAGCCTTGGAACTTCGTATGGGTCTAGAGCATCATGGATAAGGCTGGAATTAATCTTTAGCTTTTTATGCAAATACTCAATTTCTTCACTAGTCGGATCTATAAGTTCAATTAAAACCCCTCGCTCAAAGCGCTGGCGCTCTTCCAGCTCAAGCATTTGCTTATTCTTATAGAAGATTCTTAGCATAACTAAATTATAGCAACAAAAAAGAATTATATAATATATTACATAATTCTTTTCTATCCCGATTTTCTATAACCTATAACCTCTCTTCTTCTTTCCTATAACCTATAACCTATAACCTCTCCTTCCCTACATTCCAAGTATTACAGGTATAATAATTGGCCGTTTCCCGGTTTTGTTTAGCAAGAATCTTGCGGCTTCATCGCTTACGGAAGCTTTAACCTCGTCAAAACTAATTGGATGCGCCCCTTTGCTGTATTTCATAACGGCCGTCTTAATCACTTTTCTTGCTTCCTGCATTAACTCTTGATTGTCGCGAAGATAAATAAATCCTCGCGAAATTATGTCTAAAGATTTTCTAATCTCTCCGCTTTGTAAATCTAGAGTAATCACTACAACAAATATTCCGTCCTTTGTCAGCGTCTTTCTGTCTCGAATGACAACATCCTGAATCTCTCCAACTCGAAATCCATCAACTGCCAGTATGTTATGAGCCACCTTCTCCTTCAACACGGTCATCTCTCCGCTGCTGTCTATCTCAATCACATTTCCGTTGTCCGGAATAATCACGCTCTTGGGATCTCTTCCTTTATCAATCACACTCTGAGCGTGATTTCTAAGCATAGAGTGGTAGCCATAGGCTGGCATAAAGTACTTTGCGTTTACCTTCTGGTTCATCCAAATAAGCTCTTCAATGTTTCCGTGTCCTGATGTGTGGATA
>JAUYME010000024.1 GCA_030699515.1 bacterium | reverse complement strand
ACGCTGTCTATAAGCAAAACCCAAAAAATTATTACTTCCATGCTCATATTACTTTAATTGTAACAGAAGTGCATGGATTTTTTTTGTTTTCTCTTTTTCCTAGTGCCTAGTGCCTATTGCCTCTCTTTATAAGCTAATTCTTTTCAGCGCCAGCGCATTTATCACCACAATTACGGTAGATAAGCTCATTACCAACGCTCCAATTTCCGGCCTTAAAAAGAATCCCCAAGCTGCAAATACTCCCGCTGCCGCCGGAATTGCCACTACGTTGTAGCCCAAAGCCCAAATTAAGTTCTGAATCATTTTTTTGTACACTGCTCGGGAAAGCTTAATCAGCTTCAAAACGTCACCTGGGTCATTTTTAGTCAGCACTACATCGCCCGCCTCTACCGCAACATCTGTTCCGGCACCAATGGCAACGCCTGCGTCCGCTTGTGTTAATGCCGGCGCGTCATTTACGCCATCTCCCACCATCAGCACGATATTACCTTTGTCCTGAAGCTCTTTTATCTTTTCAAATTTATGTTCCGGAAGCACTCCGGCAAAATAAGTGTCAATTTTGAGCTCCGTTGCCACCTCCTTTGCTACTTCCTCATTATCTCCGGTAAGCATTGCTACCTTTAATCCGGCGCCGTGCAGTCCGTCAATTGCGGCAAAGGCCTCTTCCTTAATTTTATCGGAAAGCTCAATTACGCCCAGAAGCTTGCCCTTCTTTGCCAAAAAGATTTTACTGCTTGCACTGCCGGAATCGCCAGCATCTTTGGCTTCCCCCGAAAGCTCTTTTGCAAAGTTCCAATTACCTAAGTGATAAAGCTCGCCATCAATTTCAGCACTTACCCCCTTGCCGGCAATATTTCTAAAGTTTTTTACTTCTTTCAATTCCAGATTCTTTTCCTTGGCCTTTTCCAAAACGGCTTTTGCCAAAACATGGCTGGAATTTTTTTCTAGTGAAGCTGCAATACTAAGCAGTTCTTCCTCGCCCATCTCTGACAAAGCTCTAACCTTGCTTACACCAAAATCACCCGCAGTTAAAGTTCCGGTCTTATCAAAGACCACATAATTAACTTTCTTTATAACTTCAATTTTTGATAGATCCTTTATAAATAGACCATTCTTCACCGCCAAAGATGTGCTAATTGTTGTCACGGTTGGAATTGCCAGACCCAAGGCGTGCGGGCAGGCAATGACCAGCACCGTAATTGCCAGTGTGATTGAGAAAACAAAGGGCTCATTTAAAACAAAGCTCCAAACTAAAATCGTAAGCAAGGAAGTGCCAAAGGCAATAAAGGTTAAAATTCCCGCCGCTTTATCCGCAATTTTTTGCGATCTTGGCTTACTCTCTTGTGCCTTGGCAATAAGTTTTTTAATCTGACCAATCGTAGAATTCTCTCCCACCTCTGAAAGCTCCACCCTAATAGAGCCATCTTCACAAATTGATCCGGCACTAACTTCATCACCCTCCTTTTTGTGTATGGGCTTGCTTTCTCCTGTTATATGAGACTCGTTAATGTTTGCACTGCCGTCTTTAATAATGCCGTCTGCGGGAATTTTTTCTCCAGGCTTAACTAAAACCAAATCGCCCTTCCTTAGCTCATCTACATCAACCTCTTCTTCCTTAAGACTTTGCCTTTCTATACCCCGCACCCTACTTGTACTGAGCGTAGTCGAAGTATGTCCTGCATCCTCTCTTATGAGCCTATGCGCATTTTTAGGTAAAAGTTTTGCTACTTCAGAAAGCGCATCACCTGCGGCAGAACCGGATTTTGCCTCAAGAAAGTGGCCGAAAAGAAGCACCCAAATCAAGGTAGAAATTTCCAAGTAAAACTCTGCCTCCAGTGCAGGAATAAATGTAGAAGCAACGGAGAATAAGTACCCGGCGCCAACAGCCAAAGATACCAGCGTCATCATTCCGTATTTTTTGGCTCTTATCTCATGGCCGGCGTGCTGAAAAAAGATTATGGAGAAGCCAAAAATTACTGTGGCAATTCCAAAGCCAATCCATTTTGAGTAGGGAAGAGTATTAAGGCCAAAAAATCCTGCCAGCTTTTCGTTTGTAAAAAGCAGGGGAAGCAAAAGCACCGTAACCGTCCAAAATCTTCTTAAATACATACCGGCACTGCCATGATCCATACCCATGCCGCCGCTATGGCCATGGCCACTATCACTACCGCAATGCCCACCACCGTGGCTCATATTATGCTCATGTTTAGGCTTTTTCCCTTTTCCTATTTCCTTATTTTCTTTATCTTCGCAACAATCCATAAATTTATACGATATTTCCTTTTTTTATTTTGGTTTATTCGCGATATTACCTTTTCCATTCGCGTTTTTCGCGATTACTCTACGCGCTACATCCGCCCCCTCCCTCAATTTCTACCGGATCCATTTCGGCAAGAATCCTGCTGTAGCCGGCCCCGCTGGAATAATCATAGCCAAGCACTGTCTTTGCATCTACATTTGCCCATTTGACACCCTTGGAGTCAAAATAGCTTGCAAGGGTCATATAAGTTTCAGGAAACCAGTAGGAGTTAACCTTTAGCGCAATGTCATAAACTTCATCCTCGCTTAAGCCTTCTTTAGCCAAAAGCTCTAAAAGTCCAAGCATGGCCATACCATGATTGCAGTCCGGAAAATGAGTAGAGTTGCCGCAACATGGTCTAAAAATTCCTTTTGCGGTGTTTTCTACAAGTGCCTGTTGTTCACTGGAAAGTCTCACAAATGCGTGAGCGCTATAATGATCCATCGGGTCCCCATAGGCCAGTGTCCAGCCACCCGTAGAAGCAAAGCCTCCGGCGCCGCCGTAGTTTGGATTTGCCATTGGACCCTCTTCCAGGACCGGATTTTCGTTTGCCAGACCAAAGGCCCAGAGCAAGTTCAAAATTAAGCCGGAATTTTCCCTAGTCATGATAATTTCGCCATTTGCGCTAGATTCAATCAGCTCCAAGTCAGCCTCACTAATACCGCCCCGCCCTTCGTAAAGTTTCATAAACTTTTCCTTATCAATTGATCCGCTCTCCGTTAGCCTTAAACCCAAAGCATTCCATTGAATTGGCAAAGCAATGCCCTCGCTAGGCATTACTCTTTCGTCCAAGCTTTCCGCTTCCGCTTCTACTCTTTCATCTACAAGCTTTATTCCACCCCCTGAGCTAAAAAAGAAAACCAGAGCAATAACTGTCAAAAGAGCAAGCGATAAAAAGGGGACAGGACCCAACCAAGCCTTAAATTCTTGTTGTATTTTATTCATGTTTTTATTTTTATTCTTCTATAACCTATAACCTATACCCTCTCTTCTTCTACCACTCTCTGCAGCACTCAATAATCTTTTTCACCAAATCTTTAAAGCCTTTCTTCTTTCTTCCCCAAAAAACAATTATTGCCAAAAGCCAGATTGTTGCTAAGGCAAACACAGCAGCAATCTCAATAGCGCCACCTAACAACATGTAGGCAATAACTAAGGCGCTTAAAAAATAGGGTAGACGAAATATGCCGTATTGCTTGGCAAGTGTGCCTTCAAGCAAATACATAAGACCCACAATGCTTCCTCCCAAAAGAATGGCAATCAAAACCGCATCTACGCCAAAGCCAAAATAGAACAGCAAAAGCAAAACAATCCAGCTGCCAGACACGGCAGCGCAAATTGCGCAAACCTTCAGCGAAAACACGGCTCTTAAAAGCAAGAACAGAAGAAATAAGACTGCAATGATAATTAGTACGCTGGCAAGGCTAATCATGAAAGTATTTGCACAATCGTTGAAACTATAATTAAGAGAAGCAAAGTAATGCTTATGCCTTGAAACGGAAACTGTTTACCGCGTATTTTTGTAAGCACCCTGCTGAAATACGGGCCAATCAGCATTAACACAGAGCCGAAAATTACTCCAAGAACAAAGAGGTTCACAGTGTAGGTTCTGTGCAATAAGTTACCGTACTCACCGGCAATTGCCAGATAAAACGGTCCATAATCTTTAATCAAGGGCATTATCGGCAAAATTGTACTAAGGAAAATAACAGCCGCAACAATTTCTCTTTGAGAGACCTTCCACTTTCTTTCAATAATTCCCGCCATCCAGAGTGAAAGGGCAACGGAAAATGCACCAAACAGTATTCCCACCACCACAGAGGATACTCCAATTGAAGCGGCAAACACGGCCAGTGCTCCCGCCCCTATAGTGCATAGGGGACAGTGAGCGCTGGCCAACTTTGGCATGGCCATCAATAATATAGAAGCTGATACAATGCTAAGCTTTTTCATTTTATATAGCCATAAATAACCCTCCGGCACTGCCATCATGATGTATTTCATAAATCATGAATTGGCCTTGCTTCGTTCCACCCATTCCCGGAGAACCTGCCGGCATTCCTGCCATACCAATTCCTTTAATCTCCGGTCTTTCCTCAAGCAACTTTTCAATCGCTTCAACCGGAATGTGTCCTTCCACAACGTAGCCTTCAATTTCCATAGTGTGACAGCTTAGAAGCTCGTCTGGCACACCTAAGTTATCTTTGACTTCGTCAATTAGGCTGGTGCTGTTAATGGATACGTCATAATTTAATCTACTTAAGTAAGAGCCGTATACTCCGCAACATCCGCAATTTGGATCTTTATGAAGCACCGCACTTGCAATTGCCTCTTTGTCCGAAGAGCCGGTAATTGGCCCGGAAGAAAACACAAAGCCAAAAACAATAATTACTATAAATGCTATTAAAGCAATTCCCGCGTATTTGTTCATAATTTTGTTTATTTTTTATAAATCGCACCCCTAACTCCTACCTCCTACCTCCTAACTCCTCCCTTTTGTTTTTCTTTTGGAAATTGGCGCAATTGGAGTGACTTGGAAATTATCCTATCCCCTACATCCTATCTCCCATCTCCATCCTTACTTCTTGTTTAACCTTCTAATCAATAATACCGACAGCAAAAGTCCTACCAAAAGCCAGACCAATAGATTAAGTATCACAATCCAAGCAACAAAACCTAGCCCTCCGCTCCAAGAACCCATCATTCGATTCCCGGCAAAGGAATTGTCATCCCAATCAGACATCATGTTTCCTCCCATCATCATTCCCATCACTGCCAAACCGCCCTCACCGTGATGCTCTTCCATAAACTCTCCCATCCTGCCCCATTCAGAACTGCTAAGCTCCTGCCCGTTCATCATCTTGACCATCACATCCTGCATCGCATCAAAATCTTGATTCGTTATAACTGCAGTGGAGTCTGATTCAGATGATGGTTGAGCCATTGCCATAGGGGAGAATGCCCCCAAAACCATTACCGAAACAATTGTTAATGTCAGTAGTCTTTTCATAGTAATTTTATTATTGGTTTTCCTACACCCTCTCTTCTCCCTACTTTCCCCGCCTTCGTTTTGTTCGCGATATTTTGCGGATTTCGCGATTTTCGCGATTACTCCCTACTTTTTTTTAGCCCTCTTAAACACTTTTATAATTTCCGCCACCGCCTTTTGCTCCTGCCCGCCTTTCATCTGATGGATAACGTGGGTAGAAAGGTGGTTTTCCATCATTAAGTCCTCGACCGCAGACAGCGCTTGCCGAATAGCGCTAGATTGATTGATTACATCAATGCAATATTTTTCTTCATCAATCATTTTAGCCAAACCACGCACCTGACCTTCAATGCGTTTTAATCGGTTTGTCGTTTTGCTTTTAATTTCTTCTCTCATAAGCCAAATATACCCCCATGGGGTATATTTAGTCAAGCACTCAATTCGTTACCTAATCTATTTACGCGACTTGTCCCGTACCGTGCCTGGTGAGCCTGTCGAATCCATCGGCACCGGTTCGGGATTACTCTACAAAAATTGCGTGTACTCTATTCACCTCATAAGGATCTTCAGAAAAAGATATATCAACCTTCACCTTATTAAAAGCACCCTTAATCTTTTTTGCCAGTCTATTTGCCAGCTGGTTTTCTGTTGTGGTAATTCGTATTTCTCCATCCATTTCCTCAATGGCAATAATTCTGTTTTGCGGATCCATTTCGCTGTCGCGTTTGCCGTAGTTTTTAATCAGCCGAAGCAGCTCCTTCCGATATTTTTTTGGAATACTTTCAACAAAAAGTTCGCCCTCAAAAAGTCCGTTTCTTATCATTTTGCAGGCGGGACAAATATCTTCACTGCTTGGTTTTAGCTTTTTATCTTTCTTCTTTTTTCTTAACTCTGCAATGGAACCGTGCCACTCTTTTTCAAAATTTACATTTCCGCAATAAGGGCATTTCACTATGCCTTTTTGTGCTTTCCCGTATTGATCGTGCTTTGATTCTTTATTTCTTTCGGGAAGCTTTACTACATTTTTTTGTCTAAATATTTCTGCCATGTTTCTATAAATCTTTGATTTATCTAGAAACATGAGCACCCTGAGCTTGCCTGCCCTGAACTTGTTGAATGGGTCGAAGGGTCGCCACGTTCATACTTTCAACTCACTTCCTTCCCTTGATTTCTCCAGTAAAGCAAGCACTCTTTTATCCGAAACTTGCGGAAAGCTTTCGTAATAAGCTCCTACGGCACCCAGATACTTTCTGCTGTCTAGCAGTGCCACTACCTCATCCGCCTCATGCATTAGTTCCACTAAAGTCGTGTGCGGGATTACCGGAATAGCCACAACAATTCGCTTCGGCCTTTCGCGCCTGAGAGAACGAAGCGCCGCCCTTACCGTCAGCCCGGTTGCAACCCCATCGTCCACTATAATTGCCGTTTTTCCTTCCGCGCTAATGTGTCGTTTCCTTGCAAGGTAAACTTTTCTTCGCCGCTTAGCCTCTTCCTTTTGAGAATCTACAGACATCTCAAACCAGGCCGGATCCACCTTCTCAAGCTCCTCCTCATTACAAATCATCTCGCCATCTTCCGAAATTGCACAAATTGCATATTCCGGATTAAGCGGGTCGCCAATTTTTCTTGCAATCACCAAATCCAGCGAAGCATTCAGCGCTTTAGCAATTTCATAGCCTAAAGGCACGCCTCCGCGCGGAAGCGCATAAATCACTGGCCTGTCCTCTTTAAAGTCCAGGAGTTTTTCAGCCAACAATTTCCCTGCTTCTTTTCTGTTTTTGAAGTGCATAAATAAGGAAAGGTCTTAGTTCTTACTAAGACGCTACAAAAAAACTTCCCTTACAAAATAGCGCAAATTACCTGCTAGAAATGTAATAAATTACTCCCGCAAAGTCATCACTTAAGAAAAATGAGTTTTCATCGTACTGCAAGAAGTCTACAGGACGCCCAGAACGTTCATCGTTCCTCAAAAAGCCATCCATAAATATTTCTGTTTCACCTTCTTCACTCACCCGCATCACACTGTATCCATTTTTTGACTGATTAAGGTCAAACGCTCCATGCAGTGCCACCAAAAACGCATTTTCAAGCACCGGATGAGCATTTTCAAAGTACCTTAACCCAAGCGGAGCAGTATGCGAGCCAAAGGCGGCAAATGAAAGGGGAGCACCTTCACAATCAACAGGCTCTTCCCAGTTCTGATGATTATCCTCAATTATTTCTCCATCCAGCTCGTAACAGTAAGGCCAAGCGTAGTTCTCGCCATCCTCAAGCTTGTACATTAAATCATCCGGAGCATCGGAACCCAGGTGGTCCACGCCGTTTTCAGTGGCAAACAAATTATCCTTCGCCCACTCAATTCCTACTGCGTTTCTAAGACCATATGCATATACCCGCTTTTCACTTCCGTCAGGATTCATCACCAAAACAGCGCCTCGTATTTCCGTTTCCGGATGCTCGCAAGAGTTACATCCGCTTCCAATGGCAACGTAGAGCAAATCATCATGAAAGAGTAGGGTGCGCGTAATGTGCCACACTACGCTTTCTTCACCCGGGCTTTGCCAGTCTGGAAAAGTTGCCACTACTTCACCTTCAGCGCTTGGCTCTGTGTCGCCAGGCTCATATGGATAGCGAATGAGCTCGCCGGTTAGGGCTAAATAAAGCCAATCCTTTCCATTTTTGTCAGTATAAAAAGCAACGCTGTTTGACCCACGCAAATTGGATAGGTAAGTATGCTTTGTTTCAAATTT
>JAUYME010000006.1 GCA_030699515.1 bacterium | reverse complement strand
GCTACGTTGGTGCAACAGGTTATGTAACGGGTCCGCATCTTCACTTCACTGTTTATTGGTCGCCAAGCGTGGAATTGATTACAATTCGGGGAGTGCCGGCTGTGCCGGTGGGAGTAACCGTAAATCCTTTTGATTACCTATAGCTTACGAACTTGACTTACGAACTTACGAACAAATACGAATGTACGAACAACACTCCGTCTCTCTGATGTCATCCTGAATGTGTGAAGGATCTGGGTTTCCCTGTAGAATAAGGATATGAAAAAGATATTTTTAGTAATAGCGATATTCTCATTGTTACCCCTTCGGGCCTTTGCTGCTATTCAATTTGATTTTATGAGTGAGCCTTGGGGGTTAAGCGATACGTCTAAAGAGCAATTAATTGAAAAATTAAAGGAAATTGATTTTAAAAAAATTGAGGGAGAGTTGCGTGAGGCAGGGGAGAGCTTGCCGGATGACGTGAAGAATCTTCCGGAAAGAGCAGGTTCTAAGCTCGCTGAGGAGGGGATAGATGCGGGCGGAATTTTTTCTGAAATTTGGAATACATTTTCGAGCCTGGGGAAGTGGATGCTGAATTTTTTCTTGAATTTGTTTGATTAATGCTTAGCTACTTTTCAACAGCTGTTTGGGATGATTTTGGTTATAATATAGGTAGAAGGTTTGAAATTAATCCGCCGCAATGGAAAAAGGAGAGGGCGATGCAGAACGCGTTGCTCTGGCTATTTTTCATGAACACTTTTTGCTCGAGAGGGGGTGATCGCATTAGGACGGCCTCTTAGGGGGCTATCCGCCGGAGGCTAAGCCCCTCCAAGCCCCTTAGCTCTAGGGTAAAAGAGCAAAGCATCCAGAGTCTAGGCGGATTAAATTCGGACCGTGGGAAAGGAGAGGCGCGAGTAGAGGGCAGCACGGTGCTGCCCTCTTAGCCTTTTATAAAATTGGATTGTGGCAGTATATAAATGTGACGAAGCGCCTCCTGAGATAGAAAGGCGCTTGGCCGCGTATTAGGGTCGTTCGCTCAACTTGTGGGCCTACGCCGGCCTTTTACATGAGGCGTTTACCGATAAAGGAGGGTTTCGGCGCCCCTTTAGCGGATTATCGCCCAAGTACGAGCGAGCGAACGACGGTGGACGAACTATAGCGAAAGTAGGGGAGAGTGTCTATAGTTTGGGATAACGTTTTTGCCAATTTGACAACTGACGCACAACATACCGTTGTTCTGACACTAGGGGAGTAGTTCTTCTAGTGTCAGAAAACGTGAGGCTATCTTGTTGCGACAGCAGTGCTGTACGCAAAAGAGAGCCTCTGGGGAATTAGGCTGAAAGATTAAAAACAAATTACAAAACTGGAATAAAATGTTTCGGAACTTTTCTGCGCTATTTTTGCCAAATATCGCTATTTTTTAGCTGAGATCTGTGAGTTATTGTTTAACAGTGTTTTACCCTTCAGTAGACTCAAGGCTTAGGGCGAGCAATTAAAACAGATGACCTAGGGATCATTTAAAATGGGTTCCGGGCCTTAAAATGGCGTATAAAGCCTCCTTTTTATGCGTGCTTTGAAGGAAATGGGTAACTTGTATATCGGGATCAAAAAGCCTAAATACGTGTGAAATAGAGTCAAAATAAACGGCGCCGTTTATTTGTATGTTTATGGGGGTTTTGTAGAGGTGACCGCTTTCAGCCCTGTGTGAACATAACTGTCGTGAAAGGATGGTTGTGCGACAGTTTACCTATTCCTCCCCTAGGCTATATTTAGCCTTTTAATTAACTATTGAATATTTAGTTTTTTTGTTATTCTGAGTCCCGCGAAGAATCCGGGCTCTCTTCCCTGTCTCTTACTTGCTTCTAATAAAAAAGAATTAATTGTTTATAAATAATTAATTCTTTTTCCAGCACTTCTCTGCATCCTAGTTCCTGTACCCTGTGTCCTATTTCCTCTCTTCCCTTCTGCATCACCGAGGATTGTTTTCATAGCCTCCTTTCGCTTTGAATGGCTGATATAAATGCATCGCGCAGGGTGCTTTTGCCGTCTTTGCTTTTATGCTGATCTGGATGAACAAATACATCTATTAGTATCTCTGTTTCTTCTTTGATGAGTTTGTAAAACTCATCCAGTATTGCCTCCCATTCATTTGGCGTAAGGGCCTCCATCATTTTTTTCGGTGAAATTGTCTGGTATTGTTTTCCATCTACATCGTATTCTTCAGTGACTTCGTTGATCCGTTCTTGCCCAAGGAAATTATAAACTGCGGTTATCATGTATTGGCCATTATCAATACTAAGTTCTTCCACCTTGCCGGCGAATTCATATCCGGAGTAATTCCCGTCCAGTTCACTCCACTCTAGGGAAGCAATGCCGGAGTTTATTTTACCTAGTTGCTCCTGCTGATATGGCGGATCTCCCTTTTTGAGCCAGCCATTTCTTCTTAGAACTTCGTTTTCTAGGTCGCCCCTGATAAATGCTGTGTTGGCATCAATTGCATTTAATCTTCCATTTAAGGACAAAGCTTCCTTGAGAGCGCTGGCAAAATTTTCATTTGACCCGTGGTTTTCTAGTAGCAGATAAATTGTTCTGCTTGTTCGTCCGTTGCCATCTGAAAATAAATGTACTGCGTTGATAATCGCAGGAATGAAGTATTTTATATATTCTCGCTCTAATGTTTCACTTTTTTCGTAGGCCTCTTGAAGCAGTGGCAATTTGTCTTCATGGCGAGGCACTTCGGAATTTTCGCCGAAGCCTTGCAGAAAAACTCCTTGGCCATCTTCGCTGCGTTTTGCGATTGGAATATCCCTAAGTATCCCGTTAATTCTAGTTAAAAAATCTCTAAATTCTTGGAAGCTTGGCCGGTCTTTCGTGCCTTCGGCGATTTTTTGGAAAAAGTCTAATGCTGCTGTTTTTTCAAAAAAACCTACCAGCTTTTGCGCTTGTGTATCTCTTTTTTCGCCAGGTTCCCATGGTTTTTCCTCTTTTGGTTGCGTGGGTTTTTCAAAGGTGTCCATTTTTCAACCTTAGCTCATTTTTGCTGGCCATGCTAGAGGCCCTCCAGAGGCGGGTAAACAGGTAAAATTTTTGCAATATTTTGCTTTTTGTAAAATTTTTGAATACGGAAACGGCTCATACTTCGACAAGCTCAGCATAAGAGCCGTTTAATATGGTCTTTTTTATGAAATTACGTTAGGTTTTAGTTAGAGCATTTCTTTAACCTTGGAGGTTTGCCGATGTCTAACGGTAGGCAACACGTTGATCCTAACCTGCTTCGGGTTATGGACAACCAGATCTCCTACCGGGACATGCCGGTAGGGACAATTATCGTTTTAGAGGCGATGGACGCTGTCAGCGAGGATCAGCGCAAGCTGGCTCTGCAGCTAGTGGGCTTTCACGATGTGGGTGGTGAGAACAACGACCCCCAAGCCATTTTGGCTATCTATGCCGACGGCTTCCATCTTCACAGGCCTAACGGCGAGGTCTTTCCCGCTCTTTCGGAGGGCACGCTTTGTCTCGCAGGTGTTTCTGCAACCCTCCTTCCGCGTGTCGTCTTTCGCATGATGGGCATGGGAGGACCTGGGCTGGGGCGCGACTACAGCTTGGAGTATGTGGGCGGCGAGAACCAAGATCTCGTCATCCACAGGATCAGCAAGATGTGGGTGGTGGATCCGTCTGCGGACTTTCCGCCCATTACTGACCACAGCTCCTTCCTGGAGGGCGTGGCGCGAGTGCGATTGGAGCGGACTGAGCGTGAAGCAGAGCGCCAGCGTGAGCTGGATGCTATGCCGGAGCTGAGCAAGGAAGAGATTCGTTGCTTGCGCGGCGTGCTGGAGATGGGTCCTCTGCCTGGGCTGAAGTCGGTGGAGCGGACCTACATCAAGGAGATGAAGGAGGGCCAGTCGATCATGGTGTGCACGTACAGCGGGAATCGTTACCTGCTCCGCGTGCGTCTCCCCCATCGGCGCCGTGTGTGGATGATAATGCTTCGAGTTCCAGAAGGATTCTCGCCTGACGGCTTCGATGCGTCTTGTCGAGATGTCATTGTGGGAGAACGCTTGGACATGGGTCTTGTAGTCACTTCAAGGGTGACAGAGATCTATCTGCTCTAACGAGGCGCACCGCGCGAACTACGTCGGCCGCCGCTCCCCTGTTGGAGCGGCGGCCTTCTGCATTTTTAAAACAACCAGCTCATTTTTTGCTCTTAGAAAAGAACAAGACCCCGGCAGATGCGGATCCACTAGGATCGTGTTCTGCCGGGGTCGGGCGTGGGGATGTGGAGTGCTACAGCTTGCAGATGGTGACGGACATCGGCTGATATGAGGTTCCGACCTGCTGCAGTATGTGCCGCAGGGCCTTGTTGACTGCCTCGTCCAGCGCTTGGTTGAAGTCCACCGGCTTCATCTCGTTGACCTGGATGTTGCGGGTGCGAACTGCGTACTCCTCGGACATCATTGGTTGCGAGGGGCGCAGAAGGGTGACGACGACGGTGTAGCTTTGCATGGAATCACCTCCTCTCAGGTGTGGCAATAAAATGCCACATTTTTTTGTAAAATGCAAGAGCTCGCTTATTTTGCTTGACTAACCTTTGTGCTCATTGTTTACTGTAGGCAAAGCCTAGTTAGTGCTGGGTCGGTGGCAGGATGGTCTGCAACCGTTCTCCTAGGAGGAGAAAAATGTCTAAGAAAAGCGGAGTTCGTGTGAAGAAAGTGGGCAGGGGCTTGGCGTTCCTTCTGGCGCTGACCAGCGCGCTAGTTCGGGAGCTGAGGCTTGGCTCCTTCGCGAGCCAGATCGACTACCACCTGTTTCCGGGTGGCTGGGATGATTCCTCCTTGGCGGCTGACCTGCGTGTCCTGACTGACCTTGGACACAGCTTGGAGGTGAAGCCTGTGGTGTTCTCCTACTATACGGAGGACACTGGCCTACCCACAAGCGGCACTCTCTCCTTCACGCGATGGTTCAAGGGTGAAGTGGTGCCGCCTGCGCGAGTCACTCTGGGCTGGGAGACAGAAGGAGAGACGGTGATTGATTTCGTCTACTCCGAGAAGCGCGGAATTCGCTTTTGCAACTTCCGTCGGCGCTAGGATCTGCGCCATCGCGCAACTAAGTCGGCCGCCGCTCCCCTGTTGGAGCGGCGGCCTTCTGCATTTTTAAAACAACCAGCTCATTTTTGGATCCTAGAAAAGAACAAGACCCCGGCAGATGCGGATCCACTAGGATCGTGTTCTGTCGGGGTCGGGTGCGTTGGTGAGCGGGTCAGCCGGTGGTCAGCTCCATGAAGCGTCTCACCATGGCACTGGCTTCCTTGGCCCCATGGATGATGGGGCCAGAGGCGCCTGAGTCCCTGGGCTTCGTACCGGTGGTGAAGCTGCCCTTGTCTTCGTGCAGGGTAATCCGGATTCCCTGGCCCCAGCTCCACTCATCGCACTCAAGGTAGAGACCTGTGCCGTCTGGCAGCACGACAGGGACATCGTGTTCCTTTCCTCCTTCCATGAAGATACTACACCTGAACGTGTCGCCCCTCTCTCGGATCTTGAGGGTGCCGATGTATAGCTGCAGGAGCGAATCCCCGTTGCATGCGCCCACTAGCACCACGCTAGCGATGCGAAGGTCTTGGACTTGCTGTAGATTGATGGCTCACCTCCTTTCGTGTGCAAATAAAATGCCACATTTTTTAATAAAGTACAAGCTTTTGTTGCGGTTCCAAGCTATTGAACCCTGACAAGGGCTTGACAAAAAGCTTTTAATGTAATATACTACCTTATAGGTATAATAAAAAAGGATGGGGCCGAGGAGTCCCTTCTGATCAGCCGCCTCGCAAGGCAGTTGATCGGGCAAACGTTCCTCAGCAGCGAAAGCGCGCTCGGCTCTAATCCGGCTTGAGTGCGTGAAGGAATGGGCCTTTTGTTATCTTTTTTGGATAATAAAGGTTCAGACGGTCGCTCCGTTGCAAGAAGCAGACTGAAGATGCCCTATCGGACAGGGGGCTATGCAACTTTAGTCTGTGGCAAGGTTGACACAGGAACCACCCAAATTCTACAACAGGGTGATGGGAGAGTGGTTCGCTATAAGCCTCCCTACAACCAACGCTTCCTAGCTGTTTCGCGGAGGTCTTCGACCTCACGGCCCCGGTGCGCTTGCGCATCTGGGGCCGTTTTAATTTTAAAACTTTTTAGGGTATTTTTTCGAAATTTGCACTAAAAATAAACGGCTCATACTTCGACAGGCTCAGCATAAGAGCCGTTTATTTGCTTGTCCTGTTTATACTGAAGAATTTGAAGTAAGCTTGTGGGGAGGTTATGATTTAGATATGAAAAAGATTAACATTCAAAACAGAAGTGGGAAAAAGATTGTTGTTTTGCTTGATGAAGCCGAAAAGCAAAAAGGCTTGGCTTTTGTAATGCATGGGCTGGGAGGCTTTAAGGAGCAAGCTCATGTGGAAACATTTGCCCGTTCATTTAAAGATAGCGGATTTACCGTGCTTCGTTTTGATGCGACCAATAGCATTGGCGAAAGTGATGGTGATTATGCCGATGCGACAGTAACTAATTATTATGCAGATTTGGTGGATGTAATTGCTTGGGCTAGTAAACAGAAATGGTATCAGGAGCCCTTCGCTCTTGCCGGGCATAGCTTGGGTGGTATCTGCACAGCCTTGTATGCAGAAAAGTATCCTGAAAAGGTTTTAATGCTTACCCCTATTTCATCTGTTGTTTCTGGCAGACTAAGCACTGAGACTGATCGGCACAAAAAAATAGCTAAGGAGTGGGAAGAAAGCGGTTGGCACGTTTCTAAGAGTGAATCTAAGCAAGGTGTTATTAAGCATCTTAAGTGGTCTCATATGGAAGATAGACTTAAATACGACCTTCTTCCCGAAGCGGGTAAGCTAAAAATGCCGGTATTATTGATTGTCGGGGGTAAGGATGAAGGCACTCCTCTTGCTCATCAGCAAATTCTTTTTGATGCAATCCCTGTAGATAAAAAAGAGCTGCATGTGATAAAAAATGCCCCGCACACTTTTCGTGATGAAGGGCATTTAAAAGAAATTTACGAAATTTTTTCAGCTTGGATACAGAAGTGCCTATAGATTTTCTCTAGGCTTATTTTCTAGGGCTTGGATTGCTTCTTTTTCGCCTCCTTTGCCTCCGCCTAGGTTCTCTAGGGCCTGAGCTTCTTCATTTGTGAAAAACTTGCCAAAGTCTCCTTCGTGAATAACTACCTCCTTTTCGAAGCTTGGCCCAACTTCTTCGTAAAATGTTTCTGCAATGGCTCTGTAGGATTCAAATGTACCGAGGAATTTTGCGTTTTTCGATTGAAATTCTAGCTCTTCCTCAATTTCTCGAACCATTGCTTGCTCTGCTGTTTCTCCTTCTTCCAGTCCCCCACCGAAACAGCGAAAATGCTTCTTTCCAACCTTATTTCCGGGATCGCCAAATTGCATGAAATATTCGTATTCTGCCATGGTACCATTCGCGCGAATTGTACCATGGAGATTTTTTGTTTTGCGATACGGGATTAGAATTACAACGTGGCGTTTAGTCATTTTTATTTCTTATTTCTAGTAAGAGCGCGATGAGGCTTGCTAGGGACACAAGCATGATCATTGCGAGGATTTCGCCTTTATTATTTTCTAAGAAGTAGGCGAGGAGAAGTGAGGCTACGACCGAAAAATTTACTAAATATAAGAGGAATTTTTTGTAGCTGCTTGCCTTTGGTTTCAGCTTTTGCGTGTTTGCAATTGCGAGTATGAAAAAATTAATAATTGGGCTGCTCTCTGCGAAGCCAAGGAACGCAAGAGAAGAAACCGTTACCCCGATTATGATTATTCCGTAGGCAACTTTATTTTTGCCCATATTTTCCCAGTCTAAATTACGTAGCATTTTGCAGGCTTTGCAATTGATTTGTTAAATCATCCACATCTTTGAAGATTATGCGATTTGCTTCTAGTTTATCTAGCGTGTGGATGCCTTCTTTGATTGCAAGAATGATGTTTTTGTTCTTTGCCAGTGCGTAGCCAAGCTCCAGTAGCATGCCTTCGCTTTTTTCTTCGCTGTCTATGAATGCCAGGGTTGTGTCGCAGTTGTCTATGGCTTCCAGTGAATGTCTGAAGGCTTCCTTTGAGCCGATGTTTTGCTGTTTGTAATAGTCTTGTTTTTCAAAAGTGCAAAAGTACTGATGGTCGGCACCCTTTAGTGCAGCAAAAATTTTGCTTAAATTTTCTTCTACCTCCTTTGGGTCTGCGCCGGAAAACCTGTATGCGATGTAAATTTTCATTTTATTTTCTTGATTTTGACCACCAGTTTTTGAGAATTGGAAGTGAGAGTGTTGATAGAATGTATCCCCCACTTGGGACGAAGGCCTTGAGCCACGGCGAGCTATCACCAATCCAAACTAGCCAAATTCCGGCAATTGCATATGTTATTGCGCCGATAAAAAGCCTTCGCGTCCAGCTTGTTTCCCATGCTTTATCTAGCTCTACTCGCCTATTTCTGGCTTTTATTTCTTCGATTTCGTTCATGCTCTAAGCCTAGCTCATTTCTTGGATTTTTGTAGCCTCTTGCTTCCACACAACACGTCTTAAATTCTCAAGAATTTAAGACGTGTTGTGTGTGGGGATTAGGTGTTTTTGTTTTTTAGGGCGGCTTGTATTTGTTTTAGGTGGTGGCTATTGTGGTTGTTTACGCCTTCGTCAAAGAGGTAATTTAAGTTTTTGCTTTTGCGGATTTTATCTGCGCCAAAGGTTTGAATTTTTCCTTCTAACTTGCTCTGCCAGCTTTGCCATTCGATAATTAGCTCTTCGGGGCTGTAGCTATTATAAAATTCAACCGAGCGGGCGTTAAATTCATCGTAATTGTCTGTTTCCATAAACCAAGGCTGCTTTCCAGTTGTGATTACTTTGTCAAAGGTCTCGCTGCATTCTTTTTCCCAGCCAATGAGGTGGGCTACTAGGTCTTTAACCGTCCACTTGTCTGTAACCATAACTTCCCAATCTTTGGGTTTTAGGGCTTTTAAATATGCGATGAAGTCCATGTTGTAAATATAACGTATTTTTTTAAATTGAAACGGCGCGGCCCACGTGTGTGAGCCGCGCCGGAGCTATGTGCGTGTTCCGGGCGCTATGCACCGGATATGTCGGGCGCATAGCGCCTGACACTGAGATGGCCTTCGCTGCGTAGCAGTGCCGAGCCGTTCACCCTTACGACTCGGTACCACCTCTTGTCTTCAGGTAGCAGACACCAGGCACAATAGCGCTTGTCGACGCGATATATGTCGGCGGGTGCTACCTTACAGAGGTTACAGACCCCCACGGGAGCCGTGGATTGTGTCATTGCGACTCCTTTCTTGTATATGGACAATACTATGTTTATGTAAATTAGTCAAGCAGTTTTCCCCTTTTATTCTTTGACAATATCTTTGGGCTGGAATAGCTTAAGAATAAGCGGCCTGAGCGAACGGCAGAATGCAAACTGTTGCGCCTGCACTCATGGGGGCCGCGACATACCCTGCGCAGGGAAAAGAGCCAGCTTTGGCTGGCGCCTGGCACATGCTCTCGCACGGGCTCGCCGCGGACGGTCTTCCCCGAGAGACCGTCCGCATTATATTTTTTTAAAAGGGTTGATGAAGATTTTTTATAATAAAAAATCCCTTTCGGGTTGAGTGCCGGTCCTCCGCGTGGTTGCCCACACGGAGGACCGGCGGCGAGTTCCAAGATCTCCTTGACCGGGAGCCGCTGTTCCGTAGGCAGGATCCCTACCCTGAACTTTATTTTCGTCGACGGGTTCCCTAGCCCACTACCGCGGGCATGCCCTTACCAACTCGACGCCGTTCCTAGTTTAGCGAAGTATCGGCTTGGCGCACCGTCGGACCGGCCTTTCCTCCCCTGCAGTTACTTGAACTGTTTGAGGCGGTGGCTCACGCTTGCGACTCAGTAGATATCCCGAGTTCTTTGGGACTTATTACTCCCCGGGAATTACACCTTGATCGGTATCCGTATGCTTGTTCCGGCTAGCTTCACCGGCTTCACCATACGGACAGAGTTTGGAACTTGGATTTATATCCTACTCGCCATCTCTTATCATGTCAATATTTTTTTTACTTTCCTTATCGGGGCTTCTGCTTTTTACAGTTACGCGTCAAACTCAGACATGCTCTTGCTGGTGTCTTTGAAGGGAAATGGACGCTTGTTTGTGTGGCCGGTGATGTAGCGCACATAGTCGTAGCGTTGGGTGTTCCACATTTCGCAGAAGTTGGCCATCACTTTACTTCTTTTGCCGTTTATTAGGGCATTGAGCCAGTTGATTAGGCCCATAAATTGCACTACTATGCCCCAAAGTTCAATGATAATTCCGGATACAATTGCAACCAGAATTCTCATTATGGCCTCTTTGCGTTCTATGCTTTCCTTCTTATCGTTTTTAGATTGCTTGTTTTCCTTTTGATTCATACTTATTTTTTGTGATGGTTTTTAAAATATGTGTCTAGAGCCTTGAAATAGTTTCCTCCTGTATCTAAACGTTTGTAATTGCTTTTATTTACCCAGAAATAATCGTTGTGTTCTTCGCTAAGTTTAACTTCCCCGCTCTTATATTTACAAGCGTAGGCTACAATGAAAACTTCGCGAACTTTGTATTGCTTTCCTCCCCTGTCCTTAAACTGATGCATCCATGCGTAAACCGGCCGGCCAATTTCTATTTCCAGGCCACATTCCTCTTTTACTTCTCTTCTTAGCGGGGTTTCAATATCAAATTCGTCTTCTGAGATTTTGCCGCCCGGATAGTCCAGGCCGTCTGCGGGAAGGTTTGGGTCTTTTAGGACTAAAACTTCCCCATCTTTTTCAATGAGGGCTTTTAATGCCACATACATTAAGCGGTTACCGTGCATAGGCGAATTATAGCAATAAAATGGTGAGTAGCTAGTAGCTTGTGGCGTGTAGTCAAATAAATGATGATTTTGAAATATTTTGACACCAAAAAACCGCTGTTTTGCGGTTTTTTGGTGTCCATTATTTGTTATTCGTTTATTCCACCCAGGTTACGAAGGTAAAGACTTTCTGTCCGTTGCCGAGGTTTCTTACAAATAGTGATGGGTTGCCGTTGGCATCTTCTCGGATGGCCTTACCCCATGCGGATGGGTCGGAAAGATCAATGTTGGCACCGGCATTAGCAGGCTTTCCTTTTCCGTTTCCTTTTCCGTTGCCGCCATCACCGCTTCCATCGTCAGGGCCGGCAACAGTATTTGTGCTGTCCAGGTGGGCGTAGATTGCTTCAAGTATTTCGTAGTCGTGCTCGTTTGGATGCTGATTGGGTGTTGGATTGGAAGAATAATCCATGCAGGTATTTTGATCGGGATTATCAAAGTTTTCGTCTACGTGGCCAAGACCAAGCGTATGTCCGATTTCCTGACACATTACAACGTTGCGCCATTCCGAACTGTTGTATGGCGCGTTGTCAAAATAGGTGTCGTTCATTTTTACGAGGCCTTTTGCAATGTGATCTCCGCTTACCCAAATTTGGGCGATGCCCAGCCAACCTGTGTTTCCATAGCCGGCATTACACACTTCTACCTTTCCATCTGCGGCTCTGCAGTTTTTCCCTTTAGAATTTCCGGTTGTGATGCTTGTATCTAGTGCGCTTGATGCGCTCCAGTCGCTGGATGCAGTTGCAAGGTGATCGTCCCAAACTCCGGAAACGCTATCGCCAAGCTGCAGGGTGAAGGGGTTGGCGGTTCTAGCCCAATGATAATTGCCCCATGAATGTGTTGCGCTTGCTATGCCGGCTCCCGCAATTGCAATTATGCCAAGAGTGGCGACAAGGAAAAATAGCTTTTTTCTCATAAATTTCGTGTTAATTTTGATATTTGATAAATATTTATAGCATTATAGCATGGCTACTTGTTGTACGCTGTGTATTTATCTGCTTTGCCGCGCACTTTGTCTGCAGGATATTTGACTGCGTTTTTCTTAATTTTCCTGTCAAATGATTTTTCTATATCTATATCTAAATCGCTAGCGATCATGAGCACCCACCAGAGAACATCAATTAGTTCGTCGGCAATTTCTGCCTTATTTTCTTTAATGTATTTTTCTACCTGTTCTCCATTTTTCCATTGGAAGTGCTCTAAAAGTTCTGCGGCTTCAAGCGTTAAGGAAAGCGCGCAATCTTTTGGATTGTGGAAGGGCGTCCAATTTCGCTCCTCGCGGAATTTGATAATTTGGTCGGTGAGTTTTTTAAAATCTGACATATTAATTTTTGATTCGTTTATCCTCCATCCATTTTGGCACTTCTGAGAAAACGATTTCTTTAATTCCATCTATCTCCTCATCGGTTACATCATAGTACTCTAGGTATATTTTACCGTGTCGTGCATCCTTCCACTCTAAACCAAGTTTTCCTGCGGTAGTTTTTACGGATTCCTCTGTTGGCCCTTCTATTTCAAGATATGGTGGTATCCATGGCCATGTGTCTATTTCTATCTCTACGTCTTCAAGTGTCCATGATTCGCGCTTATTCTCCTGATGAGCCCAGGCTTCGAAGCCCAGAACCGAAAGGAGTTTGTCTGTATCATCAAAATTGCCTACTTGAACTGAAATTTCTTGCGTTCCGTGAAGATCTTTGGAATCGTTGATTTGTTTGTATGTGAGAGTAACCTTGTCGCCTTCATCTCTTAGTCTTATCCACCCGTTCTTTTGGTATAAACGTCTATCTGGGTAGTCAAAATTCTTTCGGCGCATTAATCTTTCGGCCGACACAAGTTTCGCGCCGAGCGATTTGAGATGTTCTCGAACTTCATCTGAATCAATCTTTGCAAATTTTGCTTCTATTTCAGTTTTCATTATTTTATCTTCGTTAAATCATTGTTAAGGGCAATTGGTTTCATTCCTAGAATTTCTTCTTTGTAGTTAATCTTTGGAATTTCATTCAATATGAATAACTTTTTATTGAGATGAAATGCGAGACCCATTTCCAGTAAAGTGTTTGCGCCAACATAATTCAAAATGTTGTTTTTATCGTAATTTAAAACTAGAATAGCGTCGCTCCATTCAACTTTTTCAAAATGCATTCTCATTGCTTCTTCTTTCCTATCCCAAATCCAACTTGTATCATCTGTCTCAGATTTTCTTCTGGAATAATACTCTTTGGCAGAAATCATACTGCCATTCTCGTCCTTAAGTTTAGATGGTGGTAATTTAACCTGATGGCCAAGCTGTTCTAATTTTGGCTTTATGTCGAGCATTTCATCGTAGAATGCTATGCTTCCGCAAATTGTGATCTTCATAATATTGATGTTTCCCTTTTGTCGTTCTGAATCATTACGCCAATTCCTATTCTGGGTTGTTTTTCGCTCATAGGCATAGATTAGCCCTTCGGCAAGCTTACTTCAAGTTCTTCCGCATAAGCAGGACGAGCATCTGTGATATATTTCTTCTATGGCTTATTCAGAATTTAAAACAGAGGAAGAATTTAAAGAAAATTGTGGATACGATATTGATGGAGTTTGGTATCCGCGAGTAACTCGGATTACGGACATGAAGGCCAAGCCGGCTCTTTATCGTTTTTATGGAAGCGTTGGATTTGATAGGGGGCGTGAAATTGCCAATAAGAGCGCAGAGGAAGGAACGCTAGTGCATGAACTTGCAGAGCAAATGTTAGTTGGCGATTTGCCCGTAAATGTGGATGAACGGGTTGCCCCATCGCTGAATGCGCTTTGGGAATTTTTGCAAAAGAACAAGGTTGAGGTAAATCCGGATCACGTTGAGATGCGCGTTGTAAATAACGAACATCTTTATGCTGGAACTTTGGATGTTTTGGCAAAAATAAACGGTAAATTTGGCCTTTTGGATATTAAAACTTCGGAAAGCATTTACCGAGATTACAATATTCAAACCAGCGCATACATGGACAGCCTTGTGCGTGATTTTGATGATTTAAAAACGCGCTGGATTTTGCGAATTGACCAGAATCAAAGCTGTAAACGTTGTGGTGCGAATAGACGTGTGAAGGGCGGAAGAGAGAAAATAAAACGTGCATGGAAGCAAAGAAATGGCTTTGGTGGGCATTACGATGTTGTTTCCCACTGCAAGGATCATGAACACGACTGGGGTCCCCTACTTGGAGAGATTGAATTGAAGGAGCTTCCCCTTGATTGGCAAAAGGACTTTAATGCTTTTTTGGGAGCAAAGGCGCTTTGGGAGTGGGAGCATAGTAGTTGGTTGGAAAGGATAGGTTATAGGTTAAAAGATAGGTTATAGGTTGTAGGTTATAGGAAAGACAGAGGGAGAGGAGGCTTTTATAAATTAAATCTTCGTGCTATCAATAGTACATAGCCCTAAATCACGAAACTCCCGTTTTACTCATCCAGCTCTTCCTTGCAAGCTTCAACTAGATTTCAGATTTTAGAAAATATACCCTTCGACAAAGCTCAGGGCAAGCCAGACTCCAGGGGTATTGCTAATTTTCTAAAATCTGAAATTAGTGCTGAAGTTTGCGAAAGAAATAGCTTGGATGGAGTTTCGGAATTCAGGGCTGCAAATAAAAAATAAAAAAAGTATGAAAAATAAAAAATTACTAATTCTGTTAATAATCGTTTTATTAATAATCATTGCCATGGTTGTTTCCCGCAACACTGAAGATGGCGATACTGCTGAAAACGGCGATGAAATGAGTGAGGATCAGCTTCAGGATGATGCCGCGCTTATGGACGGCGCAAATGGCGCTGTAGCGGGTGCTACAGATGCTAATTTAGTTGGCGTTTGGAGAAGCAGTGAAGATCCAAAATATATTCTTGAATTTGCAGCAGATGGGGTAGTGCGTGAATATTATGCCCGTCAGCTTACCGCGACCGGAAGCTGGAGTTTGAAGGATGGTGTGTTAAGCACAAGAATTGGCGGCGCGGCTAGAAGCTACGACTTAACCGAGCTAAGTGAGAGCAATTTTTCCGCACGATACCAGACAAGTGATGTAACAATTAGCTTTGCTAGGGTAGCTGGATATTAGTTTAAATAGGCTACGAATTACCCCGTAGAATGGCAACAATGGCAAGCATTGGCATTAACGGGGCAGGCGGATTAATACGGATATACTAAAAACGGCTCACACGTATGTGTGAGCCGTTTAATTTTAGAGGTTTTTTGACGATAACTTCGGCATTTTTTCTATTTTTGCGCCGGTGAAGTAAAAGAGTTCGGAAAGCTCGGCGCTGTTTAGAAGCATTGGGGTTTTTGCATTAATTTCCTTTTTGTAGAAGGACTCAATCACATTTTT
>JAUYME010000066.1 GCA_030699515.1 bacterium | reverse complement strand
TTAAAATTTGAAATTAAAAATTTGAAATTTGAAATTTGCAATTTGCAATTGTAAATTCTGCGCTCTGCGCAGAATTTACTCTGGTGCCCTTGGTAGGAATCGAACCCACATCTTTCCCTTAGGACGGGACTGCTCTATCCATTGAGCTACAAAGGCATATTCACGCGCATCAAAGCATACAAACAACATCAGGGCTAATGGCTATTGAGTCCTGCCCCGCACCGAACCCGAGCTTGCCTCGTTGGTTCTGGTGCAGCACGCGAAGCGCGCGGGGGTCCATTGCCGCCCGAAGCAGCTTTGCTGCTGGGCGAGCCTCGCCCATTACTTTGCAACGGGCGGGAGCTACAAGGGCTATGGGGTCTGGGGGTCGCCGCAGATACGGCGACCCCCGGGAAGTTGCGTACCGGCGCCTAGCGCCGGAAGTTGTGGCTTCCGTGTGAGCGTCAGACGCCCAGATCGGTGGGGATGTCCACATTCTTCAGTGGCGACCAGAGGATGACCTTGCCCAGCTCATCCTCAGCCAGCCCGAGCGGGTTGGAACCGCCACCCACTTCGCGAACGAAGAGTGGGCGACATTGGTCCCTACAGCTCACCCACTGCCCCTTGAGGCGCATGGGGTCCACAGCGCTTTTCTGCTCCTGCATCCATTCTCCTTCCGTGGTCGTGAAATTTTCGAGGAACACTTAAATACTAACAATTTATTGCCAAGTTTAAAAACAAGATGCTATATCATATCCGGCCGGATATGATATAGCATCCAAAAAAAGAATTATATAATTTATTATATAATAAATTATATAATTCTTTTCCAAATCGACTAGAACCCCTCTATCCATGAGGCTTAAGCACTCTACCAAGCAGTCAACCACTCAGTTAACCACCTAGCCTACCCCGTTTACCCTGCCTGCCTTGTTTATCTTGAGCGGGGCCGAAGGAAGTGCGCTGGACGGGCTAACCACTTCCCACAATGCTGTTATGCCTGGGCATAACAGCATTGTGGGGGCTCGCCCCCCTCTTTTCTTAGCATTTGTCTTTGCCTTGGTCTTCGCCTTCTGCTTACTACTTACTACATGCTAATTGTTTACCCTGAGCTTGTCGAAGGGCTACTGCTTTTGCATTCATCCGTAAGCACCACTACATTGCTTCCCTTCCTTACTTCAAGCACTCCTTTGCCAATAATAAAAGCCTGCTCCCCTTCTTCACCTCCTTTCGTTCGCAACGTTCCAGCATTTAATTGAGAAATTAAAGGAATATGGTTTGGCAAAACCGTAATTTCACCGGCACCGGTAGGAAGTGTTACCTGCCCCACCTTCCCGGAAAATTTCACCCCCTCTATCGTTACGATTCTTAGTTGTATCATTTCTTTAAAATCTTTGATTTTAGATAGTCCTGCGAAGCTTTAGCGAAGTAGGATTAAATCTATTTCACTTGTCATTATTTTTGCCTTTCTATAATGCGAACTTTAGTTCGCTTCCAGCCCTACATCCTAACTCCTACATCCTACATCCTTGAAGGCTGAGCTTCGCTAAGCCTTCACTTCATCAATTGATCCCTTCATATAAAAAGCACTCTCCGGTTTATCATCATGCTTGCCCTCTAAAATTTCCTTAAAACCGCGCACCGTTTCTGAAACAGGAACATACCTTCCCTCTGCGCCGGTAAACTGCTCGGCAACAAAGAAAGGCTGACTAAGAAATCTTTGAATCTTCCTAGCTCTCTCCACAGTTTTTCTATCTTCATCGCTTAGCTCATCCATGCCAAGAATTGCAATAATGTCTTGAAGATCTTTGTATCTTTGCAGCACCCTCTGAACCTCTGATGCCACCTGATAATGCTCCTCTCCAACAATTGTCGGATCCAAAACCGTAGAGCTAGAATCTAGCGGGTCTACAGCAGGATAAATTCCCAGCTCGGCCAAAGACCTAGAAAGCGTAACGGTAGAATCCAAGTGAGCAAAGGTAGTAGCCGGCGCTGGGTCGGTAAGGTCGTCTGCTGGAACGTAAACAGCCTGGATAGATGTAATTGAACCCTTCTTTGTAGAAGTAATACGCTCTTGAAGCGCTCCCATCTCTGTAGCCAGAGTTGGCTGGTAGCCTACAGCAGAAGGCATTCGCCCAAGAAGCGCAGAAAGCTCCGATCCGGCTTGGGTAAATCTAAAAATGTTATCCACAAACAAAAGCACGTCTTTGTTCATTTCGTCTCTAAAGTACTCCGCCATAGAAAGTGCAGACAGGGCAACTCGCGCACGCGCTCCCGGCGGCTCGTTCATCTGCCCAAAAACAAGCGCAGTTTTATCTAGCACTCCACTCTCTTTCATTTCCATATAAAGGTCGTTTCCTTCACGGGTTCGCTCTCCAACTCCGGCAAACATAGAATATCCACTGTGCTCGCTGGCAATGTTTCTAATTAGCTCTTGGATAATAACTGTTTTCCCAACTCCAGCACCTCCAAACAGTCCCACCTTTCCTCCTTTCAGGAAGGGACACATCAAGTCAATTACTTTAATGCCGGTTTCAAAACTTTCGGCACTGGTGCTTTGCTCTTCCATAGAAGGAGCGCTTCTGTGAATTGGATATCGCTTCTTTCCTTTTACCTCTGGCTTTTCATCAATTGCATTCCCGCTAACGTCAAACATTCTGCCCAAAACCTCTTCTCCAACAGGAACAGAAATTGGCGCTCCGGTAGACTTAACCTCTTGCCCGCGCACAAGCCCATCAGTGCTATCCATAGCCACAGTACGCACTTCCTTTAGCCCAAGGTGCTTTGCCACCTCTAGCACCAGCACGCCTTCCTTGCCCCTATCAATTTCCAGCGCATCATAAATTTCTGGCAAGCTACCCTCAAAAGCAACATCCACAACTGGCCCAATAATTTGAGTAATTGTCCCTACACTTTTCGCACTGGTCTTTTTCTTAGTCTTTGTTTTCATAGTTATTTTTTCGTTTTACTTTGGTTTTTTCTAACTGTCTAATGGTCTAAATATCTAACTGTCTAACCCAACGCTTCCGCCCCTGCAGCAATTTCTGCAATTTCTTGTGTAATTCCCTGCTGACGCGCCCTGTTGTATGAAAGAGTTAAATCATCCTGAAGTTCTTTTGCGTTTTCCGTTGCATTCTTCATTGCAAACATTCTCATACTTTCTTCACTGGCCTTACTTTCTAAAATGCTGTGCAGCACTGAAACATCTACCAGTCTAGGCACTACTGTATTTAAAATTGTTTCTACATTTGGCTCAAGCAGATACATTCCAAAACCTTCCCCATCATTAAGCTCCTCCTTTTTTTCGCTACCAAACGCAGCCTTTTCAATTATTTCTGTAACTCCCTTAACTGAAACTGGCAAAATTGTTCTAGTTTGCGCTTTTTGAGAAAAGCTAGAAACATAATCGGTATAAATTGCCTCCACCTTCTTAAACTCTCCGCTTCGAAATGCTTTGCGAAGCTCTTTTGATATTTCAGAAACATATTCACTGGAAACTTTGTCCGGCACATCTTTGTATTCTGCAATCGTTTTTAGCCCAAGCTTTTTTGCTTCTAAAATTGCGCGCTTACCCATTGCTAAGACTTCCACATTTTGATTCTCGGCAAGGTAAGCCTTAAGCAAACGATTTACATTTGCATTATATCCTCCACAAAGGCCTTTGTCTGAAGCAATAACAACAAGCAATATTTTTTCTCCCTTGCCACTTGATAGATAGGGGCTTTCCAAAGTTTTGTCAGCGCTAAGGTGCATTAAAAGTTCTTGCGCATACAAAGCGTATGGGCGAACCGAAAGCACGCCGTCTACGGCTTTTTTCATTTTGGTTCTAGCAATCATCTCCATAGCAGAAGTTATCTTCCTAATGTTGCCAACCGTCTTTATTTTATTTTGTATTGCCTTCTGATCTGCCATAAAAACACTAATGCACTAATTAATCGCCAATCCTCTAATTAGGCCTAGATGGTTTTTTGTTAATTGATATTTTTGCATTTCATTAGCTGATTCGTGCTTCATTGGTGTATTAGTGTTTATGAGCGTGCGTGTACGCTCTGAAATTCTTTAATCGCCTTATCCAACTCCTTCTGAATTTTTTCGTCCCAATCTACCTCCATATCTTTTAGCAAATCCTTCTTACTGGCAGTTAAAAACTTGTAAAAAGCCTGCTCTGTTGCCCCAATTGCAGAAAGTTCCAATTTATCGGCGTGACCATTAGTTACAAAGTAAATCCAAGCCCCTTGAAGGCTGGCATCAATTGGCTTGTTCTGGCCCTGCTTCAGCGCTTCTGTGATTCGCGCACCACGGTCTAGCTTTGCCTTTGTGTCTGCATCTAGGTCACTGGCAAATTGAGCAAAGCTTTCCAGCTCTCTAAACTGAGCCAGCTCTAGCTTTACCTTTCCGGAAATCTTCTTCATAGACTTAATCTGGGCATTTCCTCCAACACGAGAAACTGAAAGCCCGGCATCAATTGCCGGCCGAATTCCTTTGTTGAACAGCCCCGTATCCAAGAAAATCTGCCCGTCGGTAATTGAGATAACATTGGTTGGAATGTAGGCAGACAAATCCCCCGCCTGAGTTTCAATAATTGGCAGTGCTGTCATAGATCCGCCTTTGTGCTTCTTGTTTCTTCTACATGCTCTCTCCAATAACCTGGAGTGAAGATAAAACACGTCTCCCGGATACGCTTCTCGGCCGGGAGGACGGCGTAGCAAAAGTGAAATTTCTCTGTAAGCCACCGCGTGCTTACTAAGATCGTCGTAAATTACTAGCGTGTCTTGGCTCTTGTCCATAAAGTACTCGCAAATTGCCGCTCCGGTGTATGGAGCAAGATATGAAAGCGCGGCACTGTCGCTGCTTCCAGAAAGCACCACAGTTGTGTACTCCATCGCCCCAGCCTCCTCTAAAGTTTTAACAATTTTGGCAATCTTGCTTTTCTTTTGAGCAATGGCCACATAAACACACTTAATATCTTTTCCTTTTTGATTCAAAATTGCATCTATAGCAACAGTGGTTTTTCCTGTTTGCCTATCTCCAATTATCAGCTCTCTTTGCCCCCTACCAACAGGAGTTAACGCATCAATAGCCTTAATTCCGGTTTGAAGCGGTTGGTTTACTCCTTCTCTACTCATCACACCGGGAGCTTTGCGCTCTATATACATATTCTTATCCGCCTTAATCGGACCCTTTCCATCAATTGGGTTCATTAAAGGATCTACAATCCTGCCCATTACTCCCTCTCCAACCGGAACTTCTAAAACTCGCTCCGTTCGCTTTACACTATCGCCCTCCTTAATATCTTTAAAATTTCCAAAAATAATTGCTCCAACCGTATCTGCCTCTAGGTTCAAAGCAATTCCAAACTCGCCATTTTCAAATTCAAGCAATTCGCTAGCCAAACACTCAGATAGACCGGAAATTTTTGCAATTCCGTCTGCGGCTTCAACAACCGTACCAACCTCCTGGCTTTTTACACCGGTTTCAACGGAATCTATTTTGCTTTTAATTTCACTTATTAATCTATCTATGCTCATAATGTTTAGTTTGTAGGTTATAGGTTATAGGGATAGGTTATGCTTCGACTGTGCTCAGCACAAGTAGGTTATAGGTTGTAGGTTATAGATCTGCGAAGCTTTGCTTCGCCTCCAACCCTAAATTCTAACTCCTACATCCTACATCCTTATTTTCTTTTTCTAATCCGTATATTTGTACTAAATTTGTATTTCGTAGCCAACTTGTACTCACTCCCGAATACTTCTAGCTAAGCCCTGCACAATGCGCCCAAGGCTTCCCTCGTGCTCAAAGCCTTTGTAGTTGGCAACAAAACCTCCAAGCAGGGACTTATCAGTTTTAAACTCCAGCACGGTGTCTTTGTCTGCACCGGCAACCTTTCTAATTTTTCTCTCCGCATCCTCAGTTAAAGCATATGGCGCTCTTACTTTTAAAGTTTCAAACTCATCGCTTTTATCCGCACTACCCTCAAGATGAGCCAAGACCGAAGGAACTACGTTCCAAAGATTGTAGCGCCCTACAAAAGCAAAAAACTTAGAAGCAGTCTTTTCCGCTCCCTGGTCGGCCTCCATTACCTTCAAACTCTTTGCTATTTGCCTACTGCTATACATATTTGGGAAACATTTAACATGTGACCTTTGACCTTTAACTTTGAACCATTAATTCATAATTCATACTTCTAGCTTCTCGCATTATCAACTTTTGTTGATAATGCGACTGTTCATCTCCCTATCCACCTCTTCCTTAAGAATTTTCTTAATTCCAGAAGTAATAAGGACGGATGCCTGACTTTTTAGCTTGTCTTCACTTTCCTTTTTCTTTGCTTCTATCTCAAGGCTTGCCTTCTTTAGCATCTCATCTTTTTCCTTAGAAAGCTTCAGCTTTCCTTCTTCAACAATACCCTTGCTTTCTTCGTTGGCAGTTTCTAAAATTCCCTGTGCCTCCTTTCTAGCTTTAGCAATGGTTTTTTCCCGCTCTTGCTCTGCCATCTCGCTTTGCTTTTGCGCATCTTGCGCAGACTGCAAACTTGCATCTACCTCCTTCTTTCGCTCATCAATAATGTTCTGAATTGGCCCAAAAGCCCACTTTTTTAGTACCAGAAAAATAATGAATACATTCACCAAGTTTACAATGGCTAAATGCCAATCAAATCCAATTTTTCCTAGTACTTCTTGCACGTTTTTGTTTTATTCGCGATATTACCTCCCCCGTTCGCGATATTAGCGATTACTCCTAGATGACGAAAAACAACACCAATGCGTAAATAGCTGTAGACTCAGCCATGGCCACACCGATAATCATTTTTCCAAAGATAGAGCTTCCAGCCTCTGGGTTTCGTCCAATGGCTTCAAGAGCCTTACCGATAACGTAACCTTCACCGGCAGCGGTTCCCACCATTGCAAGAGCAATTAGCCCCTTTGCAATCATACTTGCTGCTTCTACAGACATTCCTGCTGTTTCCATATTATTTTTGATTAATTAATTAGTTTTATTGACCTTTTACTTTCAATATCTGATTTAAACTCTTTTTCTTTCTCTATTTTCTATAACCTATTATCTATAAACTTTCTTCTCCCTCATCAGGTACGGAAGAAGCATAGTAAGCAGCTGCTAAAGCGCCAAATACAATTGCTTGAATTACTCCAAAGAATAAAGAAAGGCTCATCCAAAGGCTTGGAAGAGCAAAGGCCAAGGCTCCAAATATAACTACCAAAAGAACCTCGCCCGCGTAGATGTTACCAAACAAACGTAGAGAAAGCGAGAACATTTTTGCCAATTCCGAAATAATGTCCAATAAACCCACAAAAAAGCCAATCATCGCAATAAAGCCCTCGCCTATGCTCTTCTTAAATCCCTGAAAAATCTGCTTGAATTGGAAAAACTTCCCAATGTAACTAAATATTCCCGCACGCTTGATTGCCGCAAACTGAATAAAAATAATCAAAGTAGCAGCCATTGAAAAAGTTGTATTAAAATCACTTGTCGGAGTTCTAAATATTGAAACCCCATTGTAAGTAATACTGGTAAGGCCGGGAATAAAGTTAATTAGGTTAGCAAGCCCCACAAAAACAAAAAGGCTAAGCACTATAGGCATAATGTCGCGAGCCTTCTGCTCGCTTCCGGTAATGCTCTGAACAAAACGAACCATTGTGTTGTAAAACCACTCTGCAAAATGTTGGACTCTGCTTGTGGGGTGCACTTTAAACTTTCGCACAACCAAAAAGTTAAAAAGAATGACCAAAATAAGAATAAAAAATATTTGCAGTGCGCTGTTTGAAATTGGCCATCCAAAAATTTCAAACACCACATCCGGTGATACATCGGGCACTTCAGATTGTCTTCGTAAAAAATCAAACATTCTTTTCTTCTCCTTTTAAATCTTGATTTAAGTTAGTCCCGTGGCCGCCAGCATTCATTGCTGTTGCGGTTTTACGGGATTCTCTAATTTCTTTAATTCTAGCATCCAGCACTTTCAGCTCCTTTGTAATTTTCCTTACCCTAAGCACCACTATTACCCAAGACAGAACAAATGCAGCTATCAGAAAAATAATAAGCCATAACTTTCCTGTTCCAAGCGCAGAGTCTAGCGCCCTGCCACCAAAAAATGCCGCAAGAGCCGGCAATCCAAAAATTAAAAAGAACTCTAGCATCATGTAGAAAAGACGGCTAACATGGCTATCTCTCTTCTTTACTAGAGCCTGCAGCTCACCCCTCTCTATTTTCTGGTCTTTGCCTTCCATTCGCGATATTTTGAATCAATTCGCGTTTTTCGCGATTACTCCTTAGTCTTATGCGTCTTTATCTTTTTCGCGATTTTTTGTGTACTTTCGCGATTTTAGCGATTACTCTTAGGAATGCCCTATTTTAACCCAAAACGGCCTATTTTTCAATAGAAATTCTGTTAATTTCCTCTGCCAGCGCTCTATCCTTTTCCGTCACCACACTACCCTCGCTATGCGTAGTTAAGGTAAGCAAAACCTTCTTATAATCATGCAGCAAAATATCCGGATGATGATTAGCCTCTTCCGCCAAAGCTCCAACCTTATTTACAAAATCTAAAGCTTCTTTGAAGTCCGTAAACTCAAACTCCCTCTCCAACTTATTATCTTTTTCTGTCCAGTTATTCATACTTAAATCATAACAGAAAATAAACGGCTCAGGCCAGTAAAATACCGGCCTGAGCCGTTTATTTATTTAGCAGGGCATCATGGAGGAAATTCAAACCAAGATCTGTTTCTAAAAACCATGAAACCCCAACATCCTTTCAGACACCGGGGTTCCGCGCTGGGTTAAACTTTCCCTATTTCACCACTTCTAGCAGGTGACGCATAGCTGAGATGCAGAGCCTATTGAGGCTCCCACATCTCGCATTCTCCCTGGTTCACATCTCTGCAGTTCTGGAAGGCGTCTTCTGTGAAGTAGCGCTAACCCAAGGAGTTTACAGCCTCGAAGCCAGCCTCGCCAGTCACGGGATCAACCGCGACTTCTCGGGGAGCCTTCCTACACAGAAGATTGTACCAAACGTTGAACCGTGGCCCATCTGCCTCCTTGCGAAGCAGATGTTTGCAGTTTACGCAATACTTACCCATCAAACACCTCCTTCTTTTGGAAATCTGAGTAAACAAAAAATAACACAAAAAATAATAAAAGTCAATATTAGCCCGCGCAGATCATCAAGTGGTGGCGGGGCACAGATTTTTCTAGCTAAATTTTCCACACTTAGCAGTTTGAAAATTTAGAGAAAATTCGTGCAGGCGCGCAAGGATTCGAACCCTGACTCTCTGCTTTGGAGGCAGATGTGCTAACCGTTGACACTACGCGCCCTGTTCGGACTGACCTCAACTATACAGAAGTAAGCTCCAAATTTAAAGACATCTGCAAAATGACTCTTCATCTCCAACAGCTAAAAAGTAAAAATCTACGCAACGCGTAGATTTTTACTTTTTAGCTTCTTTATGAACAGTGTGCTTGTGGCAGTCCTTATGGTTACAGTATTTTTTGAACTCCAATTTACGCTCTACCAGCTTTTTGTTCTTCCTAGTGTAGTAGTTGGTTTTGCCACAATCAACGCAACGAAGCTTTACTATGTTTTTTGAGAATTTTGAATCTGCCACTTTAATTTATTAGATAGTCGCGCTTAGCGCGATGTTCATTAATCGCTAGACAATAGCAAAACTTGCCCTTTATGGCAAGTTGGAGCCGACGGCGAGAATTGAACTCGCGACCCCTTCCTTCGCTTACACTCTCATTTCATAAAAAGCTTATAGAGAGGCTAGACTGTATCTTCTACGCTCAAAAGAGTACGTAGTCCCTTGTCAGTCGTTCGGGCGCCTGCCTGCCGGCAGGCAGGCAAAACGCCACGGTCTGAGCCTCGCTTAAGGCCTTTAACCGTTATTCGGGATACAAAAAGCGCATTTCGGCGCTAATGGGCAAATTCTAGCGAATTACCATGGAAGTGCTCTACCCCTGAGCTACGTCGGCAACATATCAACTAACATGTCTCTCAATCTCGTATTGTTGTAATACACAGTCAAAACTCCGTACTCAGACTTCTTTCGGTAAGTCCCTATTGAGCCAGACTGCGTAACAATAACTTTGTAAAATTGAGATTTGTTTATTCTAAGCTTTTCAGCCCAAAAGTCCAGTGCTTTCTTAGGCGAAATATCAGAAAAAATCTGCAAACCAAACTTCATATCACCTCTGTTTACTGAAAAAATTCTTTCAAGAAACTCAACAAATTTCAAAATTAGTTTAGGGTCCGTATTTCCAAGTCGTACAGAACTCTTGCTTGCCTTTGTTCCCTCGCCCCAATAAAGCCCTAGGCCCAACCCAAGAAGCTCTACGTCCGCAATCGTTTTGGGCTTATTGAATTTAAACGGGTCCCCATTGGGATTGCTTCTCAAATAAATAGCATCACTTATGCTGCGCCTTTTAATCTTCAGCCTATCCATCCAATATCTCACCTTGTTAAGCGAACAACCAAACAAATCCGCAATCTCCTGCATAGACTTTCCTTCCTCAGCATACATTTGCTCTAACTGATTTTTATCCAACATACTGACAACAAAGCTCTACCTTACTAGTATATCATATTGTTATTAGCAGAATTGATTGCATAATGAAACTTTTTCGCTATACTAGTGCTCATAGTTTGCCACCTTAGCTCAGTTGGTTAGAGCGACTGTTTTGTAAACAGTAGGTCGTCGGTTCGAATCCGACAGGTGGCTCCAACAAAAAACATAGACACAGCAGTCCAAAAGTGCTATTTATAAAGCAACGGAAAAAGGATATCCGATAGGAGATCCCGATGAACGACAGTAAGCGCCCCGAAACCGGCGCGGTCTATTCTCGCCTGCAAGAGCTCATTGGCATGAAGGTGTGCGTTGACGGTATGGAGCACACGATCACCAACGACTACATCGTCGTTTGGGCGCTCATCATGCTCCATCAGTACTCTCCGAACAGTCAGAGGGTAGTTGAGCGGGCCGGCTCCGAGGAAGATGCCTGGACAATGGTCAAGGCCGTCTACACTGCCTACAACCAAGAGTTCGTTGCTAGCAAGGAGGACCCCCATGAGGATGAGGCGACGTAAGTCCTCACGCACCCCCCCGGCCCCGCAACAATGCACAGGAGAAATCAGTGCATGCGGGGTCGCCTACTTTTTGAAAAGATTAACGGCTCACACATATGTGTGAGCCGTTAATCTTTTGTGCACAGGGAGGGATTCGAACCCCCGAAGGCGTAAGCCAGCTGATCTACAGTCAGCCGCGTTTGACCACTTCGCTACCTGTGCATATTAAGCGTTTCTAACTCTAATCCAATTTATCCCTAGATTCAAGCTCGCCATTCTCTTTCTCCTCCTTGTGCCCAAGTTCTTCTTCCGCACTACTTATCGCTTTTTCAATCTTTGCGATAGAGCGCGTACTAATTAAATGAGTGTGCTTGGAAAGAGAGGCAAGAGCATGCAAAATCCCTTTGAAAAAAGCAATTAAAAAATTGTAAATTGCTTCAAAAAATTTCCCTCTCAGTTTATTAAAATACGGGCTTAAAGAATACTGATAAATCTCCTCGCTAGAAACATCCTCCACTCGAACAGAAGCACGAATTAAAAGTATGGCCATTGAAATAGCCGTTAAACTCAAAATTATCTCCAAAATTAGAATTGTCATGGGCTATATACCACTCAATTTAAACAGCGTAGCAAGCAAATTTGACAACGTTAATGTTTTCTCCAATCTTTCCAATAACGCTCTTAACGTATTGCTCCACAGTCATACTTGGGTCTTTAACATAATCCTGTTCCATAAGCTCTTCTACGCTGGAAGGCATCATTGCGCTAATGTGCATAGCGATATTCTTTGCCATTTCCCGAAAGTCTTCGTTCTTGGTAACAAAATCGGTCTCTGCATTTACATGAAGCAAAACACCAACTCTGCCTTGGTGAATATAACTCTCCAAATATCCCGCGCCGGCTTCTCTATCCCCTTTCTTTTCTGCTTTCGCAAGACCCTTTTCTTTAATTATTTCCAAAGCCTTATCAAAATCGCCACCCGCCTCTTCAAGAGCATTTTTGCAGTCCATTATCCCTGCACCGCTTTGTTCTCTAAGCTTTGCTACATCTTCTGCTGCCATATTTCTATAAATCTTTGATTTATCTAGAAATATGAGCACCCTGAGCTTGTCGAAGGGTCGCCATATTCCAAATAGTTCAAAGTTAATTCTAATTTCGCCTACTTCGCCTACTTCGTTTATTTGCTACTTCGTTTATTCGCTTACTTCGCCTACTTCGTCTACTTCGCTTACTTCGTCTTTAACGCCTGCGCTAATTGCTCAACAATCCAACGCACGCTAGAAATACTGTTGTCATTTGCCGGAATCAGATAATCTACGCCCTCAGGATCGGTGCTGGAATTTGTAATTCCAATTACCGGCACTCCTGCAATATTTGCCTCTCTTACTGCAATTGAATGCGCATCTGTATTTGCCACAATGAGTGCGGCAGGCATAGCAGTTAATTCTTCAAGACCGCCGAAAAGCCTCTCTAATCTTTCCAGCTCTTTATCAAATTTTGTCCGCTCCTTCTTGGTATATTTTTCAAGTTTTCCGGATTCTTTGTCGGCCTTAAGTTTAATAAAATACCTAAGCCGTGAAGAAATTGTTTCAAAATTACTTAAAGTACCGCCAAGCCACCTATGGGTTACATAAGGAGCCTTAAAGCCTTCGGCAACTTCCTTCATAACTTCTTGGCCCGCAGGAGTAGTACCAACAAACAAAATAGTTTTCCCGGTCTTTGCCACGGAAGCCAAAAATGCCTTAGCTTCCTCAAGCTTTGCGGCGGTTTTTTCCAAATCAAACATCTCAAAGCCGTTTCGGTTCGCAAAAACATAATCCTTCATTTTTGGATTAGTCTTTGATTTTTTCCGCCCAAACAAAAGACCGGCCTGCGCCATCTCTTCAAGCATTGAGTCTTTTACCTGTGTTCCGGTTTCATTACTATCCGTCATAATTAAATAAGTCTGGGCTACCCCAGACTTCTGGATAATACAAGCTTTGAAAAAAATAATCAATACTACATGCTAAAATTCATAGATAAACACTAATACACCAATGATTCATCAATCACCGAATAAAACGAAAGGACCTTCATTTCTTATTAGAGGATTCGCGCCCATTCGTGCATTAGTGTTTAAAAGCGCGCGAAGCACGCGGGGGCTTTCTTTCATTGAGCTGGTCATCTACCTTGGCCTTACCGTTATCCTTCTTAGCCTTCTTTCAGGAATACTATTTACAATTCTTAGAGTTCAGCAGCATCAAAGCTCAGGCTATAAACTAAGCAGTGAGCTAAGCTTTGTAATGAATGTTATCAAAACCGACGTCCGCCAGGGTCAATCAATATCTGTCAGCAGTTCAACCCTTACAATTACTACCGGAGTGTCAAGCACCGACCCGATTATAATCAACAGTTCAGCAGGAACAATCTACAGAAAGCTGGGGTCAAATTCGCAAGAAGCGCTAACAAGCGCCGATGTTACGCTAGACAGCCTAACTTTCCAGGAATTTAGCGGCACCTCTACCACTGCTGTGCAAATTTCTATTGTATTGACTTCCAACCCGGACAATCCTCAAATCAAAGAAACTAGATCTTTGCAGTCCACGGTCTCAACCTTGGAATAAGACCGATTGAAAAACTATCCAGCCCATCACTAAGTACACACCAGCAAGCTACCAAGTCCTGCCCCGCACCGAGCCCGAATTTACTTCGTTGGTTCTGGTGCAGCACGGCTTGCCATGCGGGGGTCTCAACCTTGGAATAACCCAATTTTCCCCGCCTTAGTTTTATTCGCGATATTTTGCGCAATTCGCGATGTTCGCGATTACTCTCTATTTTTCCACTGCAAAACGAGCATTATTCTATAATAATGTTATGCTTTTACTAGTATTCATTAGAAATTAACAACATACACACTATGGAAAACCAAGAACAACAAGGCCAAGCACCTCAAGGGCAGCAGCCAATGGCTAGCCAGCCAGAGCGCAAAGGCGGTAACGGCGGAATGTGGATTACTATCATTATCCTAATTGTAGTTGTTGCCGGCCTTATCTTCTACTTTGCAGGAGGAAGTAGCGAAGATACAGACAACGACGGCACAGGAGTTGATGTAGACATTAGCCTTCCTGACGGCGAAGACTCTGGCACTGAATAGTTCAGCAGTATAAAATAAAAAACACCCCGCGCTTGCGAGGTGTTTTTTATTTCTTTATTCCACAGTAACGCTTTTTGCCAAATTTCTTGGTTTACCCGCCCCGCACCGAGCCCGAGCTTGCCTCGTCGGCTCTGGTGCAGCGCGCGAAGCACGCGGGGGTCCACATCCTTACTCGACGGTCACAGACTTAGCTAAGTTTCTAGGCTTATCCACGTCCAAATTTTTCATATCCGCAACATGGTAAGCAAAAAGATAAGTCCAAAGCGTAGAAAGAAACGGGCTTAAAATATTTGCTATTTTGGGGATTTCCAAAACATCATCAGCCATTCTCATTAATTCTTTATTTCCTTCAGTCACAATGGCAATTACAGGCGCTTGCCTTGCTTTTATCTCTTCCAAATTAGATTTACTTTTTTCGTAAACATCATCGCTAGGCAATATAAAGAAAACCGGAAATTTTTCATCAAGGAGCGCAATTGGCCCATGCTTAAATTCTCCTGCCGGATAACCTTCTCCATGGATATAAGAAATTTCTTTTAATTTCAAAGCTCCCTCCAGCGCCACAGGGAAACTATATTTTCTACCCAAGAAAGCCATGCTGGTAAAATCTTTATATTTCTTTGCTAGCTTCTTTGCCAATTTTTCTCGATGCAAGATAGAATCTAAAAGCTCAGGAAGCTTCTCTAAATCTGCCAAAATTTCCTTTGTTTCATTTACAGATAAATTTCGCTGTCTGCCCAAATAAATAGCCAAAAGTAAAAGTACCGTAAGCTGAGAAATAAAAGCTTTTGTAGAGGCCACTCCAATTTCCGGACCGGCATGGGTATAAATTCCACAGTCCACTTCGCGCGCAATTGTAGAGCCAACTACATTAACAATACCTAAAACTAAAATCCCCTTCTCCTTTGCTTCTCGCACCGCCGCCAATGTATCTGCAGTTTCCCCAGATTGAGAAACAACAATTAAAGCAGTGCGCTCCGTAAATACAGGGCTTCTGTATCTGAATTCAGAGCCAATTTCCACTTCCACCGGAATTCCGGCCAGCTCTTCAATAAAATATTCGCCCAGTAAGCCAGCATAGGCTGCGGTGCCGCAAGCGGAAATAATAATTCTATCAATATCCCTTAACTTGCTTTTAATTTCTTCAATACCTCCAAACTTCACCAAACCCTCACTGGCAATAAACCTTCCCCTTCCCGCATTTAAAACAGCGCTGGGAATTTCAAAAATTTCTTTATGCATAAAGAAATCGTGTCCGTCCTTTTCTATTTCGCTTGCATCCATATCTACAGTTTCTGCCTCGCGCTTCAACTCTTTACCAGCCTCGGCAATAAGCTCAATCTTTAGCCCATCTGCTGAAACTTTTGCCAACTCCCCATCTTCCAAATAAACAATTTTTTTAGTTGTACCCACAACGGCACTTGCATCAGACGCTACTATCATTTCCCCATCTCCTACTCCAATTAAAAGCGGACTTGAATTTCTTGCAGCCATTAAATATTCCGGCTCGTCTGCACTCATTACTACAATTCCATAAGCTCCTCGAAGTTTTTTAAGCGCCACTCGAAAAGCCTCTTCAAAACTTAGTCCAGCTTCCATTTCTTTAGCAATCAGCTGCACTACAACCTCGGTGTCCGTTTCCGAACTAAATTTTACCCCGCTCTCTGAAAGCTCTTTCTTTAGTTCCTCATAATTTTCAATAATTCCATTGTGCACCAACCAAAACTTACCAAATTCATCACTGTGCGGATGAGCATTTTCCTCGCTGGGCTTTCCATGAGTTGCCCATCTGGTATGCGCTACACCAATATGGGCCATGCTGTCCAACTCCCCCGCTGTCTCAATCGCTTTAAGCAAATTTTCCACCCGCCCAACTTTTTTAAATGCCTTAACTTCAGTGTTTTCCAAAATCGCCACCCCGGCACTATCGTAGCCGCGATATTCCAAGCGCTTTAAACCATCCAGCAAAACCGGCATTGCCCTTTTCTTTCCTATGTATCCAACAATTCCACACATGCCAATTTTGTTTAAATCTTAGATTTATCTACAAAATTGAGCATCCCGTTTGATGCTTAGTGCCAAAGGCACTAGAAGCTATCATATCGGGATATTCAACTTTTCTTGAAACTACAATTCCATTTTATCACCTTAAAGATTTTTAGCGAATAACATAGCAAGGAAAGAGTTGCTAGTTTCAATCGTCAGCTACTGTAGAAAAGTCGCATTTATTACAACTTTAATAAAGCTACCTTGACTTGGCGATACTTCATCCAAACGAAAGTCTCGCAGGTCAAGGCAAAGCACAAAAAAAATGAATGCACATGAACCGCAGCGCATTGAGCGAAGAGAAGTGATTCGCGAAAGGGAAAGCTCCAGCAGCGCCTGGATAGTTGTAGTCGTGATTCTACTTGTGCTCATAATCGCCATTTTTGCCTTCGCAAGAACCAATAATGAAGAAGTGCAGGACGATGGCGTCAATATTAACGTAGATTTACCAACCGGTGGAGATGGGGGCGGTGGAGACACAAACTCTTCTAACAACGGATCGTTGTATTAAGCTGCAACTAAAAAAGCCCTTAAAGGGCTTTTTTAGTTATATTCAATTTTAGAATTTGGATACCTATCCCTTATCTCGCTGTTAAAATATCTACCCTTAGATTCTGATTTCATCAGCTCATCATAAACATGCTCGGGTACATTTACATACTGATACACGTTCCCACTTTTAAACTCCACTTCTAAAATAGATGTTTCATCATCATAGCCCACAGAGCGAATATCACTAGATTGAATTATCTCTCTTTCCATTCTACTTATTATATAACGTAAACGGCTCACACATAATATCCATATGTGTGAGCCGTTTAAAATTTGTCTTTGCCTTTCTATTACCTATTCCCTATACCCTCTCCTTCTAAAATATATTCAATGCGTAAGGCAGTGTGGCATCAGCAAGTTGAAGAAGCATCAGTAATGCGCCGGCATGTGCCATATTGTGCATAAAGCTAATTTTTTCATTGCTTTTTGCACCCGGGTCTGTTTCTGCCCAGAACTTGTGCATCATAAAACCAATTACAACCATTAGAATTGCCAAAGCCCAAAGAGCGATTTCAACATAAACTCCAAAGATAAGGCTCAAACCTCCCAAGAGCATAATGATTCCGGCAATAATCACACTTGCTCCCGGAGCCGGAAGATTTTTGCTCTTTGAATAAGCAATTAAGCCATCTTTATTCTGAAAGTGATTTACCCCTTTCATGGTAAAGAAAAGACCAAGTACTAGCCGACCAACAAAAAATACAATATCCATAAATAATGACTAATAAGATTAATAATAATACCTAGGGTCTTCTATTATACACCCTTTCCACCTCCCGGCTTCTGCATATACCGTAATTCTGCAGAATTACGGTATATGGAAGCTAGTTTTTTATGTAGGTTACGATAAACTCAAAAACCTTATGTCCTAAATCTGTAAGTTTGTGCCGAACACTCACGCTATCCGATCTTTTCATTACTAAACCTGCATGAACCAGCTTCTTCGTATGATCAGAAACCGTTCGAAAATTTACTCCTAACTTTTTGGTTATTTCAGCTACCGAAAGCTCCGGCTCCTCTTTCAATAGATAAAGGATTTGAGCCCGCCGATGATTCGCCACTCCCTTCATCACTCGCTCAACATTTCTATACTTTTGCCTATCCTCTGCCATAACTAGTATAAATATTATACCACTGCATATACCGTAATTCCGCGGAATTACGGTATATGCAGTGTTGTCAGCTAGAGATCCTTCAATTCATAAACATCAAAAGCCACCTCTTCGTATGGGTGCACTTTCTTCATTGCCTCAATCGCTTCGCCAAGCCCTACCTTCTCGAAAATTATTCTAACTTTTTTCCTTTAAAATACTTCCAACCCAGCATCGTTAAAACAGAGAGCAAAATAAAGCCGACAAAAATATAAACACCATAGCGAAGTGCAATGCCACCAAAAAAGAAAAAGATGAGCGAGAGAGGTATGTCAATCATCAAGGTAATAATCAAAAATGAACTAAACGATAGCCTTGAAAGCCCAGCGGCATAGCTCACAAAATCACACACATAAATTGTGCCAAAGCGTAGCCCTGCAAACCCCCAGAATTGTTTTCTATGAGAAATTTTTTCTTGCCAAGCATGCACCTTTTCTAATGGCGCAAAATGACGCACTGCAGGCTCACGAAACTTCCTAGCAATAAAAAATGCAGCCACAAGACCGAGCTCCATCCCAATGAAGTTATAGACCCAAGCCTCCCACCACGGCAAGACCGCTATACTTGCAAACGAAATTGGCAATCCGGGCAATGGAGCTAAAACAGCCGTACTGAAACGCAGTAAAATGATTATGATCGGAGCAAAAACCGGATAGAGTTTTATAAATTCAACTGCCCTATGCAAATATTCAGTAGAAAATATCGGCAAAAGAAAAATAACAGTTAAAATCGTGCCGGCCAAAAACCAATACAGCTTCTTCATTTTTCTCCAACAATATAGCTACAACCTTGAGCACCAATCTTTGCACTGTGCAAAGCATTTGCTGGAAAAAGCAAACTGTCCCCAAACTTTAATCTGTAAGTTTTGCCGTTCATCTCTACTTTCATTTCTCCAGCCATGATAAACATCAGCTGCTCACCTTCATGGCTATGCTCTGAAAATTTTTCTCCCGGGCCGTCGTCATACTCGTAAATCGTTGCGTACCCATCCGCTGTCAATTTTTTCTTTATTTTCTCTCTATTTTCCATACTTTTCAAAAAATTCTAACAAAATAGCCCTCGCACCTTCCATCATCTCCTTCTCCGCTAAAATTTCCTCTTTTTTAAAATATTTCCCGTACTGGCCTTCAATAATTTCAATTTCATTTTCAAAATTTTCATCCACCTCACAAACAAAAACGTCCTCTATGTGCTCGCTGGATTCGTAATGCGTAAAATACTTGCAACCTTTAGGACTATAATTCAACTCTTCTTTTACCTCACGCATTAGCCCCTGCTCAACGGTCTCACCCTCTTCTATTCCACCTCCAAATAAGCCAAACAAATCCGGGTGCCTTTTTGCATCTAAGTCTCTCCTTTGCAAAAAGACACACAAGTGTCCATCTACAAACCTATAAGGCAAAAAAGCTGCGTTTTTTCTTCTACTTCCCATGACAATGTTTGTACTTAACCGGCGTTCCGTCTGACTTTTTCGCTCCGCATGGGCATGGATCGTTCCTGCCAACCTTCTCTTCGCCCTTAATTGGCTGCTTGGGTTCGTTCGCACCAACGTTCTGCACATCAGGATGCTGAAATTGCATCTTCTCTTCTTCAACAACTGTCGCCTCTTCCGCTTCACCATTCTGAAGCTTTTCTAACCGCTCCTTATTTTCCTCATACCAAGTTTCAAAGTCTTGTAGAAGCGCGTCAAACATTTGCTGGCCTTCACGTCGGTACTCAACCAGCGGATCTTTCTGTCCAACCGCTCTAAGACGCACAGAATCGCGCAAAGCTTCCATCTGCTCAAGGTGCTCCATCCAGAATAAATCCAAGGTTCCAAGAATCTGAGGATGCACTCCCTGCTCTAAAAATGCATCCCGCCTTCTGTAAAGCGCCATCCTTTGCTTGTTCATCACATCATCGTAATCAAGCAAATGCTTTCTGGCATCAAAGTGGTTTCCCTCTACTCGTTTTTGCGCACTTTCAAGCGACTTGGTCACAACCCCGGCCTGAATTGGCTGATCTTCCGGAAGCTTAAAGCGCTCCATCATATTCCTAATTCGCTCGCCACCAAAAACACGCATCAAATCATCGTCCAAAGAAAGGAAGAATTGGCTAGACCCCGGGTCTCCCTGCCTACCACTTCGCCCTCTAAGCTGGTTATCAATGCGCCGGCTTTCGTGACGCTCTGTACCGATAACATGAAGCCCTCCAGCCTCTATCACCTCACTGGCTTTTTCTTTTTTATAAGGAGAGCCCCCTAAAACAATGTCTACACCACGACCAGCCATGTTGGTTGCCACAGTAACCGCAGATTTCCTTCCGGCTTGGGCAATAATTGCACCTTCACTAACGTTATTTTTGGCATTCAAAATCTCGTGTTTGATTCCAGCAGTTCTTAATGCTCGGCCAAGCTCTTCGTTCTTCTCAATAGAAACAGTTCCAATAAGCACCGGCTGGCCTTTTGCAGTGCGCTTTCCTATGTCTTCAACAATGGCATTGTACTTGCCCTGCTCTGTTTTATAAATTAGATCCGGCATATCTTTTCTGACCACCGGCTGGTTTGTTGGAATAACAATTACTTCAAGGCCATAAACCTTATGAAATTCTTCAGCGCTTGTTTCTGCTGTTCCCGTCATTCCGGCAAGCTTGCGGTAGAGCCTGAAGTAATTCTGAATGGAAACAGATGCCAAGGTTCTGCTTTCCGCGTTTACCAAAACCCCCTCCTTTGCCTCAATTGCCTGATGTAGCCCTCCTGAATATCGCCGGCCCTGCATTAATCGTCCGGTAAACTGATCCACAATAATAATTTCCCCGTTTTTTACAACATAGTCTTTGTCGTTTTGGAAAACTCCGTAAGCTTTTAGTGACTCCTGAAGATAGTGGGTAAGGCGCAAGTTCTTATCACTGTACAAATCTTTAATTCCCAAAGCTTTTTCTACCTTGTCTATGCCCGGCTCCAAAATGGAAACCGCTCTTAGCTTTTCGTCCACCTCATAATCCTCTCCTTTGTTTAAACGGGCTGCAATTTTTGCAAAAGTTTTATAGTATTCACTGCTTTTTTCGTCCGGCGCGGAAATAATTAAAGGAGTGCGCGCCTCATCAATTAAAATGCTGTCCACCTCGTCAATAATGGCAAAATGCTGTCCGCGCTGAACTTTCGCCTCTTTCCTTGTGGATAAATTGTCTCTCAAATAATCAAAACCAAATTCGTGATTGGTTCCATGAGTAATGTCTACCTCGTAGGCCTCGCGCCTTGAAATGGGGCGCAAAAAATCTTCTTGCACCTCAAAGCTTCCGGTTACATCTCTTTCCTCATCCAGCTTTTTCCTTTCTTCTTCGCTAAGCTTGAAATCCGGATCGTAAAGCAATGCACCTTGATGAACCAAGCAGGCTACCTTCAACCCAAGAGCATGATAAATTTGCCCCATCCAAACCGTGTCACGTTTTGCCAAATATTCGTTTACCGTTACAACGTGAACGCCCTTCTCCTCAAGCGCATTTAAATAAATTGCCAAAGTAGACATCAAGGTTTTTCCTTCTCCGGTTCTCATCTCCGCAATGCTTCCTTCCTGAAGCACCGCACCACCAATTAGCTGTACATCATAATGGCGCTGGTGCAGACTTCGCCAAGCCATTTCTCTGACCACGGCAAAAGCTTCCGGCTTTAGCTCTTCAAGGCTCTTTCCCTCTGCAAGCGCTTTCTTGAATTCAGCTGTCTTTAAAGAAAGCTCGCTGTCGCTAAGCTTTTTAATATCTTCTTCCAAAGCATTAACTCGCTCTACTAAACGATTAAAACGCTTGTCCAACTTTGGTGTTTTGCTGGCAAACAAGTTCTTTAACATAACTTTCCTAGAATACAGAAAAGATGCCCTTCTTACAATCGGAAGGGCATCCCTCTATTTTCTGCGTCTCTTAAATTTAAATATACGCGCAGTCTTGTATTTTCTAAGCTCTCTATTGATTATCCCCTTTGCCTTATTAACGGCCAAATGAATTTCGTTATCTGTCACTTCTGCTCTTAAAACTTTATCCGGCAAAGGAAGTGTAACTTCAGCATAATACACATCACCTTTATGATGGTGGTTGCTGGTTCTACCAATCTCTACCGCTGCAATTAGAGAATTATTCTCATCGTAACGCTTCAACCCTTTCTCTATTGAGCCAATCTTTTCTTCAATATAAGTTTTCATTGGAGGAGTCAACTCCAAATTCGTAGCCTTGATTTGAATTTTCATCCCGTAAAGATTTATTTTTTATAAATTAGATTCACTAGCATTATAGCAAAAGCCCGTCCTAACATAAACGTTGCAGCACTGCTTTTGTTGCCCGGTTCGTAGTTCGCTGTCTTAGTTCGTTATGTTCGTAAGCTACAAAAATATTACTTCTCGCTCCAGCTCTATCCCATACATTTCCTCAATTTTTTCCTTCACCTTATTTGCCAGCTCGTTAATCTCTTTGGCAGTTGCTCGGTCAAAGTTGATAATAAAATTCGGATGCTTCGGGCTCACCATCGCTCCCCCTACTCTCATTTCCTTAAGCCCCGCATCGTGAATAACTGCCGCAGTCGGCAAAACATCAAATGGATCTGTCTTTTTTACATCTTTAAATTTCTCCTGCAACTCGCCAGATAAACTATCCCAAGAAATGTTTTTAAAAATACTGCCAATATTTGGATATTCCAAAGGCTGCCTGCTTTCCCGATAATCAATTTTTTCCTGAATCCGCTCCTTAATCTCCTCCCTATTCCCTTTTTGCATTTGAAAAAGAACTTCAAGAATCATCATCCTCTTCCCATTAAGCGAGTTTTTCTTAAAAAAGCTATTCCGATATTCAAAACAGCATTGACCATGATCGTATGTTTCCATCTTTGGTTTTTCTGCGCCTAAATCAATGGCCTTTACCGAGAGCAAGTTGTCCTTAATTTCACCGCCAAAAGCCCCCGCGTTGCCAAATACCGCGCCACCCACAGTACCGGGCAGCCCGCCCGCCCACTCAAAGCCGGAAAACTCATTTTCAATACAAAAATTAAGCAAATCAGAAACTAAAACTCCGCTACCCACCCTAAGCTTGTTGCCTTCCTCCAAACTAATCCCGCCAAAGCCGGTCTTAATTACTACCGCCTCAAGCCCCTCGTCCGGAATTAAAATATTTGTTCCCCCGCCCAAAATAAAGATGGGCAGGCCCTTTTCTTTTGCCTCACGCGCCGCCTGCACCGCCTCACCCTCTGTTTTAACCAGCGCAAAAAACTTGGCCGGCCCGCCAATTTTAAAATTACTATGATCTGACAAATAAACGTTTTCTTCGAGCATATAAAATAGAGTAACAAAAAACCTAGAATTCTGTGAGGGCCGTCACGTATGAGCTCCAATACAATTTGTGTTTAATGAGTATACGCTAGCGACAGCCCTCACAACACTCTAGGTTATGAAATTATAGCACTTCTATATTAAACGCTGTCAAACTGAAATTTTGTCACTCTTCCTTCGTTATTTATTAGCAAAGCCCCTTTGCCTTCATGAAATATTTTAGGCAAGGCAATTTTCATAGTATTTTCGAAATTGGAAAGCACAGGCGATACCAATGAGTGTATCGGCGAGCATTTCTAATGAAGAAAATAGTAGAGAAACTTTGCCTTGAATAAAGAAGTTTTATGGAGGGAGAGGGGCTATACAAAACAAACAAAAAAGACCCCGAAAGGTCTTCTTTGCCACAAATTGAATGAAATCTACTTCGTCGATATCCCGCAAAGTAAATCTATACTCATTACAAAAACACTATAGCACACATTCACGCAAAAATCAAGCAGTTGAACGCTATCAATAAATCTGCTAACATCAACCGCATGAGCCTTCCTCAATTAAACATTATTAGTATTATTAATAACTCCTGATCGAGAGGCGAGCCTTGTTTATAAGTAGAATCTAGATAAGCCCCGCTTCCCGAGCGGGCGTTTTTCTTTTCACGCATCCGAAAAGACGGCTCCAGACGGTTCTGGAATAATGGAGACCATCCATGGTGGACCAGCCTTCTCCCCAAGATCGGCGACCGACGGAAGGAGAAATCCTCTACTTCCCCAGATTGCCATCGGCCAAGACCATCGAGCAGACGACAGATCCTGCTGGTCGGCGACTGATAGAGCACATGCAAAACTGCCCTATCTGTCGGCGCGAGGTCGGAGGCACCTGCCACTTCGACCCTCGACAGCAAGAGCTCGACGAGTGGATCAACAAGGGACACTCTGTTTGCTAGCTAGCCCCACCCTCCATCCGCGCGCCGGCGACCCTCTCCAGGGCCGCCGGTTCCGCTTTTTAATAAGACTTCCCAAAAAAAAGAATTATATAATTTATTACATAATAAATTATATAATTCTTTTTTAAACAGCCCAAAAGCCCAGTATTCATGAGGCTTTCTAGCCTTTATAGCGGTTAACCACCTTGTTAACCACCCACCACACCACTCCCCACAATCGCACTGTGCCGCGGCATAGTGCGATTGTGGTGGCTTTATTTTTCTTACTATTCCCTATCCTTTCTTGTTTTCTCTATAACCTATAAACTATTACCTATAACCTATTTCTTCAGTAGTTCCTTAAACACATTAGCAGGAACATGCACTTGGCTTCCGGCTCCGCGCTCCAAAAGCTTCTTCTTTCCTTTCGCTTGCTTCTTCCAAAGCTTTTGCTTACGGGTAATATCTCCGCCATACAAGTAGCCGGTAACATCTTTCTTTAGCGCAGGCAAAGTTTCTCGCGCAATTATTCTTCCTTTGCATCTAGCTTGAATGGCCTGCTTAAATTGAAGTTTTGGTAAAAGATCTTTCAGTTTCTCTACAGTCCGTCTTCCCTCTCTTTCAATATCTTCCTTAGGCAAAATTCTGGTGAGTCCGGGTACAACCGCCTCTGCAACAAGAATTTCCATTTTGCCAAGTTCACCCGGGGAATAGCCGGATAATTCATAGCTCAAAGACGCAAATCCGGCACTCACACTCTTTAACCTATCGTCAAAATCAGAAATTAAATCAGCCAGCGGCAATTTTGCAGAAACCCTAATCCGTTCCGAACCGACATTTTCCGTATGCATTGCACTTATCCTATACAAGTCAGAGAGCCCCATAATTGCTCCCAAATATTCACTCTTAGTCAAAATTTCAATTTGAGCCATTGGCTCCTCTACTTCGCTATAATCATCCGGAAAATCTTTAGGATTATTTACAATCATCCAATCATCAGTATTACGAAGCTTTACTCGATAAGCCACAGATGGAAAAGATGAAATTGTTTCAATGTCAAATTCTCGCTCAATTCGCTCGCTCACAATCTCAAAGTGAAGCCGGCCTAAAAATCCGCCCTTAAATCCCCTGCCCAACACTTCACTTTTGTCCGGCTCAAAAACCAGCGCACTGTCAGAAAGCCGAAGCTTAGAAAGCGCCTTCACAAAATCGTTATAATCACTTGCATCTTCCGGATAAAAGCTCACAAACACTACCGGCATAACATCTTGATAGCCCGGAAGCGCCAAACCCTCCCCACTGCTTGAATTGGAAACCGTATCTCCAATTTTTAAAGCATCCGGATCCTTAATCCCGGTCGCTATATAACCAATCTCCCCATTTTCAATTACATCGTTTGTTGTAAATTTTGGCTTCAGGTATCCGATATCCTTTGCCTTAAATTTTGCCCCTGTGGCAACAAAGCTGTAATTTCCATTAATATCAAACCTGCCGGAAAATACCCGCACAAAAGCAATTACCCCTCTATGCTCATCGTATTCACTATCAAAAATTAATGCTCGCGCTGCCTTTGTTTTGTATTCTTTTTCAGTTGGCGCAGGTACCACCTCTACAATCCTATTTAAAATTTCATTCACCCCTTCACCAGTCTTTCCGCTGGCTTTAATTATTTCGTCTGTATCTACTCCCAAAAGCTCTGCTAAATCTAAAATTGCGCTGTCTACCTGGGCTTCTGCCGCAACATCTACCTTGTTAACCACCCCAATCATTTTCAGCCCCACCTTCTTCGCATTTTCAAAGTTGGCCAAAGTTTGTGCCTGAATCCCCTGTGTTGCATCCACTAAAAGAATGGCGCCCTCTACAGCCTGCATTGCCCGGCTTACCTCGTAACTAAAATCACTGTGACCGGGAGTATCAATCAAGTTGAGGATATATTCGCGTTGATAGTTGTATTCCATCCGTACCGGTGCCATTTTTATTGTAATTCCGCGCTCGCGTTCCAAATCCATTGAATCCAAAATCTGCTCCTTCATCTTGCGAGCCTCTACAGTTTTAGTCACCTCCAACATTCGGTCAGCTAAGGTGGACTTGCCATGGTCAATGTGGGCGAGGATTGAAAAATTTCTTATATTATTCAGTGCCATCGCTCTAATCTAATACAAAAGCTCTCAAAACAAAAGCCATCTAGTCCATAACTCTATAGAGTTATGGACTAGATAAGGGCTACTTTTTATTGAACTTCTCTGCAATATCCTCTAGAAAATCCACGGTCTTCTCTCCTAGTTCGCTTAACTCACAAATTACACTTGAGCCATCAGAATGCTTCCAAACCAGACCAGCCAGTGCCAAGCGGTTTACATGAGCTGATGCAGTCTTGAGCAAAATATTCAACTCCTTGGCAATATCCGACACCGAAATATTCCTCTGCTCTCGAAGCAGCAGCAAAATCTCAATTCGCCTATGATTAGAAAAGCCCCTAACAGTGCGTTCCAACCTGTAAAAATTTTTTCTTGAACTTTCTGTCATGTCTACCCTAAAAACACTCGGCTTGTCCATAACTCTATAGAGTTATGGACAAGAGGCAAGTTCAAAAGCGGCTCTCGCCGCTTTTCCCCCGAAAGGGAACCCCGCTCTCTTAGTTCTAGTATGAACTAGGTGGGTGGTCGCAGGTGTCTAGCCAAGGCTAGAGCCGATATAGACCTCCCTATGTATATGATTAAGTAGAAATTTATAGAGCGGGATCACTATATATAACGATGCACGTCCAAAATTATTTCAAATTAATAAAAACCTGTTTCTACAAAGCTCCTTTTCTGCTATGAAACTTTTCAATTAAGCAAATTTTAATTTGCTTCCAAGCGTCAGGCCAGAAAAAGCGAGAACTTTGCTTTTAAATACGTCGCGCAGGCTGACGAGCCGAGCGTGAAGAAAATTTTCAGCCAGAAAATTATTCTGCTATTTAAAAGCAAAGTCCGAGCGCTATTTCAATTCGTCTGGCGCGTGAAGAAGATCAAAGTTTATTTTCTTATAAGAAAATAGTTCGTCATCCTCAAAAAATCTTTTAACTTCTTCGGCTGGATTTTCTTCTGGATCACTAGCGTGCACTAGGTTGCTTTGCATACTCATTGCAAAGTCCCCCCTTATTGTTCCTGGTATTGCTTCATAGCTTTTAGTTTGCCCAACAATCAGCCTAGTAACCTTCACTGCATTTACGCCACAAAGCACCACCGCAACTATCGGGCTAGATTGCATAAAATCTTTCAGTCCGGCAAAAAAAGGCTTGTCTTCGTACTTTCCGTAATGCGCCTTAGTCAAAACATCATCAAGACGAAGCATTTTAAGACCAATAATTTTTAGGCCCTTTCTCTCAAAGCGGTGCAAAATTTCGCCAAGCAAGGCCCTTTGGATGCCATCGGGCTTGATTAAAACCAATGTTTTCTCTTCTTTTGGGTGGTTAGACATATTTTTGTTTATTTAGAAATAAATATTACTCCTTATCTTTTTTTATATCAATCTTTAGCCCTAGCTCCTTCAGTTGATCGTCGCTAATTGGCTCTGGTGCATTCATTACAGAAGTTCGCCCGCTACTACTTTGCGGGAAGGCCTGCACCTCTCGCAGATACTCTTCTCCGCTTAAAATCATTATCATTCTTTCAACTCCATGGGCAATTCCCCCATGCGGTGGAGTGCCATATTTAAATGCCTCCAGCATATGGCCGTAATCTTTCTGAATTTTTTCTTCATCCATTCCCATAATTTTTAGTGCTGCTTCAAGCCAATCTGCCCTATGCGCCCTGATGCTTCCACCTCCTACCTCAAAACCGTTGCAAACAAGATCGTATTGGGAACTGATAATGTTTTCTACATTCTCCCCTTTCAGCAAATCATCCAAACTTTCCGGCATTACTGCAGAAAAAGGGTTGTGAGAGAAGGTGTAGCCGCCATCATCCGCCTTCTCAAAAAACGGAAAATCTGTAACCCAAGCAAATGCCAGCACCCCGTCCTGTTTCTCTGCCTCATTTCGCAAATCAAACTTATCCCCGCCATACTCATTTATCGCAGTTTTATAACTAATTCTTGGAAAAGGCTTTTCTTTAATTTTGTAGCCCATTGCCTCCACAACAGTTGTAATCATTTCTTCATCCATTTTCATAAACTCGTCCCTATCAACAAAGCTCACTTCCATATCAATTTGAGTATGCTCAAAGCCTCTGTCCGCCCTTAAGTCTTCATCGCGAATACATCGGGCAAGCTGAAAGTATCTTTCAAAGCCAGCTGTCATTAAAAGCTGTTTGTATTGCTGTGGACTTTGCGGAAGTGCAAAGAACTTTCCTTTGTGCAGTCTGCTTGGCACAACAAAGTCTCTAGAGCCTTCGGCGGTGCTCTTAGTAAGCATTGGCGTTTCTATCTCGCTAAAATCACGCTCAAAAAGAAATTGCCTGCACCTATCTACAAACTCGCTGCGCAATTTAATGTTCTTCTGCAGTCTTTCTCGACGCAAATCCAAATATCTATACTTAAGCCGAACATCCTCATCAATATCCATTCCATCACCTTTTAGCGGCAATGGCGGTGTTTCACTTTCATTCAAAACTTCAAGCTCGGAAATAGCTGCCTCAACTGTTCCGGTGGATAGCCCCTCGTTAATCATTTTTTCCGGCCTAGCCTTTATTTCTGCCACAACTCTAATAACCCACTCATCACGAAGCTTGTTTGCCTCTTCGTAGGCAGCGCTTTTTGGCGTTACCACAGCCTGAACAATTCCACTTCTGTCGCGAATATCAAAAAAAATCAGCTTTCCATGATCTCTCCTGCTGTCCACCCAGCCAAAAAGCTCTACCTTCTCGCCAATCCTTTCCGGCGTTTCTTTAATTAAAGTTCTCTCCATATCAATAAAACAAGAATATCACGCCAAAAATCCAAAGCAAGCATATCTCCCCAAAGCCAGCTTTTCTTAACTGCCATTCAATGGTATAAATAAGTCCCGGTCCCCTGGAGTTCCCGTGCTTACAGTCTTTCTGGTTTCGCTGGGGACTGCCGCAATTGGGTTTCTATTCGCAATGGCCCTCTGTGGCAGCTTCAGTAGGGACAACGACTGCCCCGCTCCCAAACGAAGGCAGCATAGAAGAGGGTAGGGACTCCGATCGCCCCAACCGGGCGCACTCATCAGGGCTGTGGCGGCTTCACTGTCGCCACGGCCCGTTTTTTTTATTTTCTATATGCCGCTAATGCCTTATAATTTAAACAATGCTAACTATTTGGATTTTAGTTTTTATTGTTGCCATCATCGCCCTTATTAAAGGCGCCGACTGGCTTTTGGATAGTGCGGAAAAAATAGGTTTTGCACTGGGCTTATCGTCATTCATTGTCGGAGTGATTATTGTTGGCCTTGGCACTTCTTTTCCCGAACTTATTTCTTCCATCGCGGCCGTCATTGAAGGAGCTACCGACATCCCTGCCGCCAACGCAATCGGTTCTAATATTGCAAACATTCTTTTAGTCGTCGGGCTTGCCGCCATTGTCGGCCGGCGCCTTATAGTCACAAAAAACTTAATTGACCTGGACCTTCCCCTGCTTGCAGTTACAACCGGTATTTTTCTTGTCGTCGCTTGGGATAAAACAATAAACCTGACAGAAGCAATCATTCTGCTTGCAACCTACCTAATTTACTTTATCTATACCATCAAAGAAGCCGACTATAACGATGACAATATTGAGCCCTCCGACATTATCCCCCCAATCATTGAAGCGCCCAAGAAAAGCAATAAAATAACCATCAAAGATATTGTTTTTCTCATTCTGGGCTTGCTCAGTCTTATTTTCGGTGCAAAGTTTTTAATTGATGCCGTTATCGCAATTTCTGCAATTCTAAACATTGCAACCGGAGTCATTGCCCTTGCCGCAGTAGCCTTTGGAACTTCTCTGCCGGAAGTTATCGTTTCCATTAAAGCGGCCATGAATAAAAAATATGAAGTTGCGCTGGGTAATATTTTTGGATCGAATATTTTCAACATTCTTGTTGTTGTCGGTATTCCGGGGCTCTTTAAAACCCTCACTCTGGACACGCAAACGTTTAGCCTGGGCATCCCAATGCTTATCGCCTCTACAATCCTTTTTGTAATCTCTGGAATCTCAAAACACATCCACATCTGGGAAGGACTTCTCTACGTTCTCCTTTATGCTCTATTCATTGCCAAGATCTTTGCTCTAATCTAAGAGCTCAATTAAAAGATTCCCTCTGGTCTCTGCTCTTACTCTAATTTTTCAAAAAGTAAATTACCTTCTTCGCTGAAAACTTTTATACTCCCCTCTTCATCTGTTCTAAAAACTTGCGATACTGAAAGCAAATTTGCCATCACCTCTTCATTTGGATGGCCATAACTGTTTTCGCCTACGGAAATTACCGAGGCCAAAGGTAAAAGTTCCTGCAAAAAACCAAGATCGCTTGATGTTTTTGACCCATGATGGCCAACTTTTAAAACATCTGCGGATAAATCATATTCACGAGCCAGTCTTTGCTCTGTAGCTGCTCCGGCATCGCCGGTAAAAAGCACGGAGAAAGCATCATTTTCAAAAAGCATCACCAGCGAAGTGTCGTTTAAGTCTTCGCTTAAAATTTCCGCGCTTGAAGGAGAAAGAATAGAAAATATTTCCCGGCCAAATAAAATTGAATCTCCTTCTGCCAAGCTAATATATTTAACATCTTTTTGGGCCAATTTATCAATCACTAGGTGATACGAATCCTTCCCCTCTGCACGCCCGCTACTAACAAATGCGCCAACCTCATAACTGTCTAAAATATCTAAAAATCCGCCGTAATGATCAAAGTCGCCATGAGTCATTACCACTAAATCAATGTACCTGTCTTTTCCCAAAACTTTATTTAGCTCTTCTAAAACTCCGCTGCCCTCACGCCCGCCATCAATCAACACTCTGTTCCCCGTTTCAGTTAGCACAAGCGCACTATCCCCCTGGCCAACATCAAAGAAATAAATTTCAGAACCAAATTTATCCGATGCAGTGAAAATTTTTATCCAAAGAAAACCATCCAAAAGAAAAAGCGCCACAAGTATTAAGATAAAAAATTTATGCTTCTTAAGCTGGTGCATTGGTTTTATTATAAATTAATAGGAAAAAGAAAGCATAAACAGCTAGCAAAATCCAAAGCGAAAGTGCCTCAATTCTTATTCCAAAAGGAAAATTGCTAAAAAAATCTATCACTGCCAGCTCGTAGCTAAGTAAAATATTGGCAAAAAAGGCAAAAAACGACGCAAGCAGTGAAGAAATTAAATTAGTCAGAACAATCAAAAGACCAAAAAGCATAGTAAAGGGAATAAAAGTTAGGATCAAAACGTTAGTTAAAACTGAAAATGCCGGCATAAAGCCAAAGCTAAAAAGAATAAGCGGCAAAACCATCAGCTGTGCAGATAAAGTCATACTTAAATTCTCCTTCCAAGCCAAAAACGACCTTCCGGAAAGCCTTAGCCAGCGCTCCAAAATTGGCCGCAGGTAAACTATGCCAATTAGTGCCAAGAAAGAAAGCTGAAAGCCTAAATCAAAAGCCAAAATCTTTGGGTTAAACAAAACCATTATTAGGGCAGTAAACACCAGTGGGTTACGCACAGAAAATATCTCTTCGCTATAGTCTGCCCACAAAATTAAGGCAGCCATAATGCCGGCACGAGTAACGCTAGCCTCTGCGCCAGTCATCACAACAAAAAGAAAAATCGCTAAAATGCTAAGGAAAAAGGAAAGTTTTCTAGACAGCAAAAGAAAGCCAAGAACAAGGGCAATACCTCTGGCAATAATCATTACGTTAAAACCCGATAAAGCCACCAAATGAGTAGTGCCGGTTGCGCTCAGTTTCTCATTAAGCTCGTTGCTAAAACCGGTGCTTCGCCCCAACGTAATGCCTGTCATAAACACAGCTTTTTCTCCATCCAAATATTTTGGAAATACATTCGCCACCTTGTCGCGAAAAGCATACAAGTTTCTTCTTAGCCCAGACCTCTTTTCTAAAACCTCAATCTCCGGATAAGAGGCCAGAGCATGCACGCCTTCCTTTTCAAAATATCTTTTGCTCTCTTCTGAAAGCTCTTTAAGCTCTGCCTCAATTAGCACCGTGTCGCCAAAGCCAATGCCCTCCGATCTATCTACATAAGCCCTTATCTTGCCCTGCGCTGTAGCAAAGTCTGCCTCCAAGTAGCTCTCACGCGCTCTTATATGCACAACTTTTGCCTCTCCGGAAAACTCATCACTCAACTTATCTTTTGCGCGGTAGCGCAAATCATCCCAAATAAAATAACTTGAACCCAGTATTGAAAATAAAACCAATACCGCAAAAGTTCTTTTTCCCAAAACAAAAAATAAAAGCGCCAAAAGTAGAGCAAAAAGGACAGATATTAATAAGGCGCCTTCCCAATCCACAATTAAGCTGGAGAAAAGAACGCCTATCAAAAAGAAAAGAAGCCCCCAGAAAAATTTATTATGTAGAGCCATAACAAAAAACCTTGACACAATTATAGCATTGGTATATTATCTGCGCGCGGGGTTGGCAGTTGCTCTATAGCGTAAAATTTCCTTCTCATTCCACACATTTCCCGTTTTCTCCCGGACATTCCTGCCAACCCTACCTAGCGCGAGGCCCGCATCCCACCATAGATGCGGGCTTCTCCAATTTTGCAGCCATCAAAGAGCTTTATAAATAACACCACCACCAAGCAGCCTCTCTCCTTTCAAGTCGTAAATAACCGCACTTTGTCCGCTTGCAATAAACTCTTGCGGTTTTTCAAACACAATCTTCCACTGACCCTTGCCTGCCCGCCATAGCCTTGGCGGCGGTGGGACCTTTGCCTGCCCGCCATAGCCTTGGCGGCGGTGGGACATTTGCCTGCCCGCCATAGCCTTGGCGGCGGTGGGACCTTTGACTTGCAGAAGGTGCGCCTTCTGCAGCGGCTGCCTGTACCTAACCC
>JAUYME010000059.1 GCA_030699515.1 bacterium | reverse complement strand
CTTCTTAAAATTCTTCCTAGTTCAAGAAAGGACGAGCGAGCCTAGGCTCGAAGAGCCTGTGAGCGAGGACTGACAAAGAAATAGGAGAATTTTAAAGCAACCCAAAGGGCAAAAGCAATTTCTCTAAGATCTTTTCGTTAGTAGCAAAAGCCTATGCCTATGGCATATGGTCTTTTGCTCCTAGCCTTAAGCTCTTAATAAAATTGCTTTTGCGCAAGAGAGATTATTTCTTACTGTGAGGGCAATTGAAAAAGAAAATTTTAGTTTCTATATTCCGATAGTCAGCATGCTCATTTTGAGCATTCTAATAAGTATAATTTTTTGGTTTTTAAAGCCCTAAATCACGAAACTCACGTTTTACTTATCCAGCTCTTTCTTGCAAGCTCCAACTAGATTTAAGATTTTAGAAAATCTACCAGACTCTTCGAGTATTGCTAATTTTCTAAAATCTGAAATTAGTGCTGAAACTTGCGAAAGAAATAGCTTGGATAGGGTTTCGAGATTCAGGGCGAATAGTTTGATTTTTTTCTTTTCTTTGCTAACTTATTCTTAAGTCCATGAAGAGCTTTTTGAAAGGAGCCCATGATGAACAGAGAAGAAGGCTCTAGTGGACGTGGGACCACGAGGCCTGGTTTGGTCAAGCCTGCATACTTGCGGAAGCGAGAGGAGCGAAGGCGAAAAAAGGAGAAAAAGGGGAAAGAGGTTCGGACCTGTTCCTTCTGCTCAGAGTTTCGGCCCAGAGAGAAGCCGCGGCGCTTGAGTACTCATAACCGCGGGCGCGCGTGCTTCAGTTGTGCACGTAGGAAGTGGCGAGAGAAGTTTGGTTTGCGCAATTCTATCTAGAATTGCGCATCGCGTCCCGCGCGCTGACCAAGAGGTCAAGGTTAGCGCGCGGAAAGGAGTTTTTATGAAATGTTTTTAGTTTTTAGATAATTAACTGCAATTAGCAAATTAAACGGATCAGACATGCGCATGCATGTCTGATCCGTTTAATTTTGAGTTTTCCACACATAGGAAGTTTGCAAAGTGGGGAATAGGTGGTGTATATTTAAAGCCAAGTGGGGAATTGTGGAGAACTCTGGGGATAACCCCTGATTCTGGGGATAACTCAGCAGAAAATCCAAAGTTACTCCAATTAACCCAATTGACCCAAAACGCCTGTTTTCTGTTTCTGGTGCTGTGGGTTTTTGTTGGAGCAATTGGTAATTGGAATTTGGAAATTTCAAAAATATGTTCATAGGTGAATACAAACACAATTTGGATGAGAAGGGGCGCTTGGCGGTGCCTTCAAAATTTCGTTCTGCTTTGAATAAGAGTGCGGTTATTACGCGCGGCCTGGATAAGTGTTTGTTTGTGTTTACTGCGAGCGAGTGGGATGAGCTGGCAAGAAAAATTAAGGAGCTTCCAATGACTCAATCTAACGCACGGGCTTTTTCCCGTTTGATGTTTGCCGGAGCAGTAAATGTGGATTTAGACAATCAAGGTCGAATCTTAGTTCCCGAGTATCTTCGTCAGTATGCGGGAATTTCCAAAAAGGCTGTTGTTGCCGGTTTGTTTAACCGCCTTGAAATTTGGGACGAAGATAAGTGGGAAGAATACAAGGGCAGAACTGAGGCAGAGGGGGATGATATTGCGGAGCGGCTGGGTGAATTAGGCATTTAGCCTAATCATAATTTCGAATTTCAAATTTCTAATTTCGAAACAATATCTAAATATCAAATACACAAATTTTTAAACAAGGTAAAGCTATGAAAGTTGAAGGTTTGGTTGGCTAATTAGATTAGCTGATTACCCAATAGAACAATCAACTATGACAGCTAGCCACATCCCAGTTCTTTTACAAGAGGTTCTTGATACATTAAACCCAAAGTCGGGAGAGTTCTTCATTGACGGCACATTAGGTGCTGGCGGACATGCCAGCGCCATCGTTAAAAAGTTAGTACCTGGGGGGACTTTCTTAGGCATTGACCGCGACAAGTTTGCGGTGGATGCGTTTGAGAAGAAATCTAAAGAGCAAAACTATGCCTTAGATAAATTTCTTCTTTTGACTGCGAACTATTCGCAGCTAGAAACGATTCTAGCGAATCGTTTTGAAAGTAAGGCCGATGGGATTCTTCTAGATTTGGGCATATCAAGCGACCAACTGGGAACCCCGAACCAGAGCCAACAAGTCAAGCTTGGGCTCGGTACGGGGCAGGCAGAGCGAGCTGGTGCTTTCGGTTCAGGAGGTGAACAGACATCCCTTGGATCGGAAGCACCAGCAGAGGCTCTTCCTGGAAGCGGGCGAGGGTTTAGCTTCTTGGTGGATGATCTGCTGCTCATGACTTACGAAGAGGATGCTACTTCCGTTTATGAGCATCTAAGGCGTTTATCCGAAAAGGAGTTGGCAGAAATTATTGCCGATTTTAGCCAAGAGCGATTTGCTTCAAAAATTGCCAGCTCAATTAAAGAGGCGAGCAGGCAGGGGAGAATGCAAACGACTTTTGACTTGGTGGAAGCGATAAAGCGTGCTGTTCCTAGAAACTACGAGAAGGGAAGAATTCATCCGGCTACCAGAACTTTTATGGCGCTAAGAATTTACGCCAATAAAGAAATGGAGCATTTGGATAAATTCCTTGCTTCTATTCCAAGCCTTCTTTCAAAGAAGGGAAGAGTAGGGATAATCAGTTTTCACTCTTTGGAAGACAGGCGAGTAAAACATGCTTTTAAAGAACTGGAGAGGACTGGAGATTTTGAAGTTCTTAGCAAAAAGGCCATTACAGCTTCGCTAAAGGAGATGGATGAAAATCCAAGATCGCGAAGCGCAAAATATAGAGTTTTGAAAAAAAATGAATTATAGGCAGAAGCCAAAACACGAAAAAATTCATAATCTATGTTTTAGATTCCTTTTGCTTTCTGTTGCGGCGGCTGTGGTATATGGAATTTTGCTTTATAGCAACAACATAAGACTCGCAAATGCTCTAAGGGAAGCGGAGCAGGCAGTGGAACTTTTGGATAATGAAATTGCAAATGCCACTAGCGAACTTTATGGCATAACAGATTTTGCGGATTTGGAGACAGTTGTTTTAGAGCTTGGCTTGGTGCGGGAGTTTAACCCTGATTATTTAAATATCAATGACCAGCTAACTTACAGGTAGAGTTGATGAAAAAGAAATCGCCACGGCTAAGATTTTTTTTCCTTATATCAACTACGACGCTTGCGTTCTTGTTCACTCTCACAAATGTTTACCACCTGCAAGTTGGCAACGGTGAATTTTATCAAAATAAGGCGCTGGCTTACAACAATATAAGCGAAGCTTTTTTGGCAAAGCGGGGAGATATTTTATTTAGCGACAAAGATGGCAGTGCGGTACCGGCCGCGATTACTAAAGAGTATCCTTTAATTTATGCTTCACCTATTGAGATAAAAGATCCGGCTGTGGCAGCTTCGCTATTAACTAGAGTTTTAGATTTAGATACTGATGCGCTTTTGAGAATGCTTTCAAAGCCAGGTTCGCAATACGTGCTTTTGATTCCGCGTGCTAGCGCGGAACAAGTGGAAGCAGTGGAAGCTTTGTCCTTAAAAGGAATTTACAGTAAAACCAGCAAGGAGAGGCTTTACCCCTTTGATTCTTTGGCTTCGCAGGTCTTGGGCTTTGTGGGCATGGACAAAGACAGTGATTTTCCAAAAGGGAAGTATGGTATTGAAGCTTACTATGAAGAGGAACTTTCCGGCACTCACCAAAGGTTTAACGAAAGCGGGGAGCTGACAGCATCTGTGGACGGAGAAGATATTCAGCTGACAATTAATCGGGATATTCAGGCAAGGGCAGAGGCAATTATTAGAGATTTAGCTGAGCAATACGGCGCAAAAGGAGCAACAGTGATTGTTCAGGAGCCAAGCACCGGCGCAATTTTGGCAATGGGCAGTTATCCGAGCTTTAACCCCAACGCTTACGGAAAAGCTGATGTAGAAAATTTTACCAATCCCGCCGTGCAGGCTTTTTATGAGCCTGGCTCTATTGAAAAAGTAATTACGATGGCAATTGGTTTAGACACCGGGGCGTTTCGTCCCAGCACTGTTTACCATGACAGGGGCGAGATAACGCTGAATGGGCGCACTATTAAAAACTGGGACCTTCAAGCGTATGGCGATGTGACAATGACAGAAGGAATTGAGCATTCAATCAACACGGTGCTTGTATATGCGGAAAGCCTAATCGGGCATGATACTTTTTATAACTATCTAAACAGATTTGGATTTAAGGAAAAAACCGGCATTGAGCTTCCCGGGGAGATTGTTGGAAGTCTTGCGCCCATGGAAGATGTGGGTCGTGACATTAACTTTGCCAACGCGGCATTTGGACAGGGTGTAGCGGTAACTCCAATTAGGCTCATCACCGCCGTTTCGGCGATTGCTAACGATGGGGTAATGATGAAGCCTTACATTAATGCGGTGCGCACTCCGGAAGTGGACAAGCGGGTAGTTTCAAAGAAGGCTGCAGACGAGGTGACAGAAATGATGATTTCCGCAGTAGAGAAAAATATTTTGGCTGCCATTGATCACTATGATGTTGCCGGTAAAACCGGAACGGCTCAAGTTGCGGATCATGAATTTGGCGGATATAAAGATTTTGATGAGGCGGTAATTAACACTTACATTGGTTTTGCGCCGGCAAGCAATCCTCGTTTTACGGTTATGATTAAACTGGACGAGCCAAGGGGTGCGCCTTTGGCAGGCGAAACTGTGGTTCCGGCATTTAAAAAATTGACTGAATTTTTACTAAACTACTACTCTGTCCCGCCCGA
>JAUYME010000057.1 GCA_030699515.1 bacterium | reverse complement strand
TGGTTCGCCCCCAAAAGCGGCTTACCCAGTTTATCTGCCAATTCTTGTGCAAAATTTACTCCTGCCCAAAGCGCAGGTGCCAGCCCCGGCCCCACCGTTACCGCAATTGCATCTATTTCCTCAGCTTTTACAGCCAATTTTTCAAAAACCTTGGGCAAATTCTTGATATGTTCCCTTTTCGCCAAGTGCGGCACTACTCCCCCATAGGGCCTATGAGTTTCAACTTGAGATGAAACAATATTTTTCAAAACCTTAAAAGAGGGACTCTGTAGATCGCCCTCACACTCCACCAAACTAAGCGCAGTGTCATCACAGCTTGTCTCTATCGCTAGTACTTTCATACTACTTCTCTCTATAATGCCTTATTATCAAAACTATCACTTGAAATGAGTCCTGCCCCGCACCGAGCCCGGGCTTGCCCCGTCGGCTCTGGTGCAGCACGCGAAGCATGCGGGGGTCTCAATAGCGAGAATTCGCATACGCGAATTAGAATATAGAATTACGAGTTAAGAATCAAGCAAAGCAAAACGGCGCCGGCTTCCGATTTTTGGATTAGAAGTATTGCCCGGGCCGTTTTTGGAGGTCGGACTTCCCTTGGAAGTTCGACCTCCACCCAAACCTAGGTCGGCGTGCAGATCCGCGTTATGGATCCGCGTGTAGATCAGCGGATAACTATCGCTTACTCCACTGCGGAGCACGCCTTGCCTTCTTTAGCCCCGGCTTCTTTCTCTCTACCACTCTGCTGTCTCGGCTCATAAAGCCTTTTTTCTTGAGCTTTTTCCTCAATTCCTCGTTGTAATTTACAAGTGCATGAGCAATACCATGGCGCACAGCACCAGCCTGGCCTGCCTTTCCACTGCCCTTTACGTGCACTGTAACTCCAACAGCATCTTGCATTTCAGATACCTCAAGCGGCGCCAACACCATTCTCTGGTGCCTGGCAATTGGAAAATACTCTTTGAAATCTATACCGTTTACCTCAATACCTTTCTTTCCCGGAAAAACCCGAACACGCGCACCTGCGCTCTTTCTCCCCCCCTTCCCCTGATAATATTCTTTCTTTTTTACTGCCATCTTTGTTTTTATTTTTTCCTATTGCCTATTGCCTTGTGCCTATTGCCTCGCATTGAAGCTATGCTTCGATGCGCAATCTCTTCATTCTTTTTGCTCTCAATCTATTTTTTGGAAGCATGTTGTAAACTGCCTTTTTCAAAATTTCTGTTGGATTCTTTTTCCTCATCTCCTCAAGGCGCCTCTCATTTAAGTGGCCCATATATCCGGTATGTTTAACGTAAATTTTCCCTTTTTCTTTATTACCGGTTACTTTAATTTTTGCTGCATTTTTTACAAGCACCCTGTCAGTGCCAGCTTTATTTGGCGCATAGTCCGGCCTGTGTTTACCCTGAAGAATTGTTGCAACTTCTGTAGCCAGCCTGCCTAAAATATGCTCGCTCGCATCAAATGTGTGCTCCTTTACAACTACTTTCTTTGTTTTTGTCTTCTCTTCCGTCTTCATCTTGGTTTTATTCGCCATCTTCATTTTTCTATAACCTATTCACTATCACCTATAACCTGTTTTCTAAACAAATTCAATCACCGAAAGCTCTACTCCGTCTCTCTTTCTTCGCTTTTCTGTTTTAATGATTCTGGTATAACCTCCTTTTTTGTCCTTGTATCTTGGAGCAATCTCGTAATAAATCTTTGTTGCGCTTTGCTTTGGCAGGTCAGAAAGCAAGGCTCTAAGACTGGAAAGATTGTTCTTCTTTGCAGTCGTAATCATCTTCTCTACAATTGGTCGAAGCTCTTTAGCCCGTGCGCTTGTAGTCAAAATCCGCTCCTGCATAATCAAGTTGCTTGCAAGACTTTTTTTAAACGCACGTCTTTGTCCTTTTTTTCGACCAAACTTCCTCATAATTATTAATCGTTATTTCGATATTACGCTATTACGCTTACTTCTTTTTCTTACTTTACTTTTCTTCTTTTGCTTTCTTGCTAGCCTTAACAGGCTTTTCTACTTTCGCAGAAACACCAAGTTCTTCCGCCACCTTTGAAGCGTGGTGAGTTAAAATATTTGCCGCTCTGCCTAATGCGTCACTTGGCTTCATGCTCCCATCTGTCTCAATTGTGAAAACAATCTTATTAAAGTCGGTTCTATCGCCTACACGCATGTTTTCTACAACATAGTTAACCTTAGTGACAGGAGAAAAAATAGCATCAATTTGAATTACCCCAACAGGCAGTGTCTCACTCTTAAATGACTCAACGGGAACGTATCCAAGACCCTTTTCTATTGTAAGCTCCATTTCCAACTCTACGCCTTTCTTTGTAATGGTTGCAATTTTAAGATCTTTGTTGACAACCTTGCATAAATTGCTGTCTTTGATATCTCCTGCAGTCACTTCACCTTCGCCTTTTTTCTTTAAAGTTAAAATTTCCGGCGTCTCATATTCACTGTAAGGCGTAACGAAATCAAACCTTGCCTTCTTTAGATTAACTAAAATCTCTACGACGTCCTCTAAAATCCCATCAATTGTAGTAAATTCGTGGCCCACGCCTTTTATTTTGACCTGCGTAATTGCCGCACCTTCAAGTGAAGAAAGCATAATTCTTCTAAGTGCATTCCCAAGTGTCATTCCGTATCCGGAGTAAAGACCTTGAACTTCAAATACACCGTTGTCTTTCTTTTCTTCAACGGTCTTCACATTGATGTGCTCGCTTAAGTGAATTTGATCCATATTTTTATTAAAATGTTAATTTGTTTTTCTATCCCCTGTACCCTACATCCTACTTGTGCTGAGCCCCGTCGAAGTATTTCCTCTTTTCTTCATATAAGTTTTGCCCCGCCTTGCGGGGCTGTTTTCTATTCCCTCTTCTCCTGTTCCTTTGTCTTCCTATAACCTATAAACTATAACCTAGGTCTTCTATAACCTCTCTTGGCTATTTGACAGTTTTTGAATAATAATCTACCAAAAGTGATATGTCAAAAGGAATTTCCAGCTCTTTTGGCCTTACGGCAATAGACCCTTCCATCTTGGCCACATCCAACTGAAGCCAATTTGGCCTGTTGTATTTGGCAATTCCCTCCTTTGCACTGATTAACACAGGATGATTCTCGCTTCCTTTCCTAATACCAACCATCTCGCCCAATTTCATTATTCTGCTTGGCGTCGTTACTTTTCTTCCGTTAACGGAAACGTGCCCGTGGCTTACCAGCTGACGTGCCATTGATCGGCTTGGAGCCAGCCCCAATCTAAATACAATGTTGTCCAGTCTGCGCTCCAAAAGAGACATCAAAGCCTCACCTGTGTTTTGCCCGCTATGGCTTGCTTTCTTAAAGTAAGAACGCATTTGTTTCTCGCTTAATCCATAGCTAACCCTAAATTTTTGCTTTTCGGCAAGCTGTTTTCCATACTCTGTTACGCGGCGGCGGTTTTTCCCGTGCACTCCCGGTCTGTAAGGACGCTTTGCCACGGAAGATTTTGCGCTAAGAGACCTAAACGGCTTTAAGTTTAGTCTTTCGCCCAATGCTCTCTCCAATTTTTCTCGCGTATCAAATCCCATGTTTTTTTGTTTTAGTCTAGAAATCTAAAAATCTATTATCTAATCGTCTATTTATACACGGCGTATCTTCTTAGGCTTAGGACCGTTATGTGGAATTGGGGTGACGTCTCTGATTGAAACAATGTTAACCCCATGGCTTGATAATGAACGAATCGCGCTGTCTCTTCCGCCGCCCACTCCGCTAACAATTACATCCAAATCATTCATTCCGGCCTTTTTCATCTTCTCATACAAAACAGCCACTATTTTTGATGCTGCAAAAGGAGTGGCTTTTTTTGGTCCATTAAAACCTAAAGATCCTGCTGTTGACCAAAACAGAACGTTACCTTTCTCGTCAGTGACGGTAACCGTAGTATTGTTGTAGCTACTCTTAATATAAGCCTTTCCTTTATTGGCTTTCTTCGAAACCTTATTGCCGCTAGCCTTAGACAGAGTTTCCTCAATCTTGTTTGCTTCCTGCAATACTTCGCTTTCACTTTGTTCTCCTACTTTTTTCTTTCCCATTGTTTCTAGATACTAATCAACGAATGCATTCGAATGATACGAATGGCAACGAATAAGACGCTGCTCTTTGTTTTATTTGTATTTATTTGTTGATTAGTACTCATTTGTATATTGGTATCTTTAAACTATTTTAGTTCTACTTTCCTCTTACCACTTCCGGCAGTTTTTCTTACGTTCCCGCGTACAGTTCTTGAATTTCTCTTGGTGCTTTGGCCTCTTGCCGGAAGATTCCTCAAATGCCTTGAGCCTCTGTAACTGCCGATCTCCTTGAGCATATTGATATTTTGCTTGTTTATCTGTCTAAGCTCTCCTTCAATTTTGAAATTCTTTTCTATAACTTCCTTAATCTTGTTTGCTTCAGCCTGAGTCAAATCCTTTGCGCGCTTATCCGGGGAAATCTTTGTTGCTTCAAGAATTTGACCTGCAATAGCCGGACCAACGCCAAAAATATAGGTAAGTCCTACCTCAATTCTCTTCTCATCCGGTATGTTGATTCCTGCTACTCGCATGTGTTTAGTTTATAGGTTATAGGGTTTTCATTTCTTCCTCTCTCCTTCTTTCCTGCCTTAGTTCTTCTTTTGGAAATTGGGTCAATTGGAGTGACTTGGAAATTATCCTACTTCCTCTCTTCTACTGTCTTGCCTTATTTCTTGGATTTTTCTTATTAATACGATAAAGTCGTCCCTTTCTTCGGACGATCTTATCATCTTTGCTTCGTTTTTTTATAGAAGATTGGACTTTCATGCTTAAACACTAATGCACTAATTTTCGCTAATCGCCGAATGCTTGGCTGTGACTTTTACTTTTTTATTAGCTGATTCGTGCATCATTCGTGTATTGGTGTTTATAATCTCCTGGTGATTCTGCCCAAATCCTTGTCGTAAGGGCTAAATTCTAATAGAACTCTGTCTCCCGGCACAATTTTGATACGAAACTTACGCATTTTGCCGGATAGGTGGCCAATTATCAGCCGCTCATCATCCAATTTAACGCGAAACTTCGCTGCCGGAAGCATTTCCTCAACAGTTCCCTCAAGTCTATTGACTTCCTTAGTATTTTTCATCTAGACAAAACGTCACCAACCCAAAGGTTAGTGACAGCACTTATACTATTTAATACAAAGCTGAATGTCAAGTGTAAACACCGTCTTTAATCGACCTCTACCGAAATTCTTCCTAAATTTTTGGATACGCTAGAAACCCAGAATGGCCACAACGAAATATCTGCTTTTGAAAGGCCGGGTAAGGCAGAGACAATTCCTTGCAAAGTATCCTGCTTTTTGCCGGCAATACCTTGCTTAAAAGCATTCACATCAATTTTTTGTCTAAGCATTCCTTCGTAGCTTATTTCCATAATCAAAGTACCATCTTCAAAATTCGGAATTACCCGATTAAATTCCACCTTATCGCTTGCCACCTCATATATTTCCGACAAATCTGCAACCGCCATTTCTTGAAGAAGTTTATTTACATCCCCTTCTTTAAATGCAAGCTGGTACACCTCTGCTTCTATAAAAACACTAAACATACCACCCTCATCTGCCCTATCATCCACCCTTTCTTTGATAATCTTAAATCCTCCTGCGTCTTTCAAGCTAGCAAAACCTTCAGGAATTTTTGATCCCAGCATAGCAGCTGCCGCAGACTCAACTGCCTTCCTCGCCTCTTTGAGAGCCGCTTCCCTATCCTTTTCTGTTGCCACAATAGCGTTTCCAACGAAACCACTGCTGCTTGCTCCCGGAATTTCCCCATAAAACCCCTTAAACCTCTCTGTCCCTTCAAAACCGGGTACCGTCAGCTTTGCAACCGGACCAAGGTTGTAGGCCTCTCCGGCCTTATCCGCGATAATTTCCACCTCAATAGATGAGGGAACAATTTTACCGCTCTCTATCTTTGCTCCCGGCACCACTACATCAGATACCGTTCTAAAAATTTTCCCGTCCGGCGTCTCAAATCTGGTAGTAGCTACCAAAGGCTGAGGCTCTGCGTTAAAAGCATTGTAGATTACAATTTTCCCAACGGCTTTTCTTTCAATAAATTCTTCTCCGTTCGCCTTAAACTGAAAACTGCGGTTCACTTTCTGACTGAATAATTCAGCAGGAATGATGGCCTTATTGATATCAATTGAAGCTGCGTTCTTGCTGGCGATAATTGAGTCTTCAAAACTCCAAGCTTCTTTGTTCGTTGCCAAAACTATCTCTGCCTTCGGTAATTTAACTAAAGCAAAATAAAGAGCAAAAATTAGAAGCAGCAAAATTAATGCCAAAATAATTTTTTTCTTAAATGAAAATTTCTTTTCGCTTTTCCGGTAATGCCTTACTCGCTCGCGCGTCTCATCTGCAAGCATTCCGCTGGCGGCCGCTACCGCCTTCTCAACATCGTCCTCCTGTGCAGCATCAGTGTGATGATGAAATATATGTGCGGCCTGCGCATCATCAATATCATCGTCCATTTCCTCTTTAAGAGTTTCAATAAACTCTTCCTCCTCTTCATCGCTTCTTCCATCATCTATATCCCGAACATGCACAGAATGAACCGCCTGAGTTTTTTCAATTTTCTCTGCTTTCTTAGATTTACCGGGAGCGGCTCTATTAACAATAATATCTGAAAACTGCCTTTGCTCCATTCTGCCAAAAAAAGGATTGGAAGCGTGAAGGCCCGCTTTGGTCGCCAGCCCCAAAGCATCGTCATCAACACTTTCAATTTTAAGCTCCTTCCCTAAAAGATCTGCCTGTTTTTTTAAAAGACTAAAGTTGCTTCCCGACTGCGCAAATTTACTTCCCTTCGGTAGCGAAAGAACCAAGTTATCATCCTTTGCATCCAAAACCTGCTCTATCACAAAACTGGCCTCGTCATGCTTTTGTACTGCAATTTTTTTCATAGATCTATTTTTCGGCATACAACAATATCATTGTACTTGATTCAGGTAATTGTTTCAAAACAAAAATGCTGTGCATGACTGAAGGTAAATTTATCTATTATACTTTAAACTGTAAAAGCGTTTCCT
>JAUYME010000050.1 GCA_030699515.1 bacterium | reverse complement strand
CTATCGTAAATCTCGATTGGAGCATCTGGTGGATACATAGAAAATATCTCCTTCCCAGTTCTCTTCTCTAACTTCTTAAAAAAATTTCGCTCGTTCCAAAAACTCATCCGCCGTATCATTCGGCAATTCGGACAAAATGTCGGCGCCGGCGCCTGCATTTTTTCGTAAAAATCAAAGTCTGCCGGCTCAATATCAAAATTTGCCTTACAATTTGCACAGCTTTTTACCTGCGGTTCCATGCCCCAATCCTAGCAAAATAAACGGCTCACACATAGTATCCATATGTGTGAGCCGTTTATTGGACGAATATAAACTAAACCCTAAGCTCAGGCTTTGCTTTTAAAAGCATCGCGCAGGCTGACGAGCCGAGCGTGAAGAAAATTTTCAGCCAGAAAATTATTCTGTTTTTTAAAAGTAAAGGCTGGGTGCAGGGGTGCTCGCGTTAAAGCGCCCCCATTTCAATCAAAAAATCCCGAAACGCCGTAAGCGTTTCCTGCGCCACCTTATCGTGCAGACTGTAGCCGGGTGTGTGGGCAATGTCGTTTCTTACCCTGTGGGCTTGCCAAACTCGCTCTAAGTTTCTTATCTCACTACTCCTAATCTTTCCCAACCTATCTGCAAAGTGGTCCCCCTCATATCCGGCATCTTTCAAAAAGAAATCCACCAAAGCGTCCGCCTCCATTACCGCCAAACGGATATTTTCAGCAGTTCTGGTATTTGCGCGAGCGGCAATTGCATCCCACTGCTTCACAATTCTTGGATTTTTCTTCCTGTCTTCTTTGCTGATGTTCATTGTTGGTTTTTCTCGCCAATAAACTTTCGCCCTCATCGGCCAGAATTTAATACAAGCATAAATGCCAATTAAAATAATAATGATTGAAAGAATTATATATATCGGCCGCAGTACTCCCATCCAGGCAAATTGAATTGACGCAAGCCATGCCCCAGATTCAAGCACTCCCGATGCTTCAAGCTTGTTTAGGTGAGAAAAATAAGCAGCAAAAAGAATTATTAAGCTTACGGCAATAAAGATAAAAAAAATGTTCTTTTCAACTTGAATCCACTCTTGATGCGCCTGTATTTTTCGCCGCGAAAACTTGGTTTTCTTGTATTTATACATATCTAGTTATCCATAAATCTATCTAAAGCGGACTCCTCCTGATAAATTGGCAGTCCGGCTTGAGCCCCGCCGCGCTTACTCTCAACGCGCTGAGTATGTGGAGCGGTAAGAGTCAGCTCTGTTGGCGGATGGAACAGCGTGGCCATTGATTCAGTATTCAAAATTATCCAATAAGAGTTAAATAGCCAGTTAAAAACGTGCGAGCTTAAAAGCCGGCCCATAAAAGTTTCAATATGGAAAACTCTTCGCTTGTACAAATCCAAAATTCTCTGCCGTCTTAAGCGCAAACGAGTGTTTGAAAACACGTATGGCTTAAACCAAACCTCAACCCTTGTTTGCATAAAAACGTTATTAACAAAAGCATTCAAATCTCTTGTTCCGTACTGGTTAAATGAACCCACCATGCCACGACGGGCAAAACTGTCGTAAAAAGTTTCTTGCGGTGAGAAATACAAAAATCTAATCACAGTTCTAAATGCCGGCTTATCAATGTTTCTCTCAATGGCCTCCAATTGCTCCTGCTCGCCCCTGGTTTTGGGTGTCATTAATGGAAAGCCAAAAGCACTTTCCGGATCAAGTTTCCGTTTTGGATCTTTCATTTCCTCAATTTCTTCCTCATAAGGCGCTACCCACTTGCCATCAATTGGCGAGACAATGTATTGAATACCCACAATTTCAGTTTTCTTAATCTTTGCCAAAACTTCCATAAATACTGAAAGCGGATCAACCTGCGCGGTTTCCTCCGGTGTTTCAAAGGCTAAATAAGACTTAATCGGATAATAAGGCGGCTTTGCCAAAGTCATTTCAGTGCCCCATAACTGATATCCCTGATTGTAAATATCAGTATAGTTGCCCTGAGGAAATGCTGTATCAACGTAATCTTCAACTTCTTCAATTTCAATGTCCCGATAGTAAGATAAAAGCGCTGCAGAAATAAGGCCTACATGCTTTCTAAACACGCGGGCATAGAAGTGAATTTCCCCGCCAATACTAACCATTTCAAAGCTGTAATTTCTGGTAGTTTCTCCGTGATAGTAAACCTCGGCAGTGTGACCGGCCGTGTTGATCAGCCTATTTAAAGAATGGAAAAATTGATCCATACCTCGCGGTCCCGTCTCAATTAGTCTAGGGATTCTAATTTCTAAAACTACTTGCGGGGCATCCTCAATAAAAATCTGCTGCCGCCAGGCCATCCAAGCAGAACGTGCAAATGCCACAGAAAGAATAAAAAACAAAAGCCACCAAACGCCCGACCATATTGCGGAAAGCAAAGTGCCAACCACAGAAAAGACTCCGCCCGCAAAAGAACCTGAGCCGATAGTACCATTAACGGCGCTGATGTCCGGACTAAAAACTATACGTAAAACAGAACCGCCAAAAATGAAAAATACAACCATGATTAAAACAATAGTTAAGATAAACCAAGCACTGCCGGTATCCCCGCTGCCGGAATCATTGGATTTTTTCCTATTCTGCTTGAAATCTTTAAAATTGCCCTTTTTTTCTGCCATAAAACTTCAAGAGCGTTAGCGATTGACTAGATTTATGAGCACCTCGCCCAGCCGCCAATTAGCGGATGCGGGCGGGTCGCCATAGCTCTCCCTACTAGTATAACGCAAAAGATTTTACATCAAAATCGGCTGTACGCGTCCACCACATATGCGAATGATTGATTTTCTCCCTTTCCTAAAGGGAGTACTTTGCGCCAACAGGCGCAAAGGGAGGGATTTCGGAAAATAAAATCCCCCGCCTGCCCGCCTCTAGAGGGCCCTTCGGGCACCCCCTTTTTATACTTCGGCCCGTTCGGCAGGCTCAGGGCAGGCAAGCTCAGCACAAGCCAAAGGGGGAATTAATTCACATATGTTTCTGAACTTGTGCATCGGCGCTTCGCCGATTTTAAAATTCCTCCTATCATGTTTGATATTTGGTGCTTGAGATTTGGAATTTTCGCTTAAAATCCCTCCTATCATGTTTGGAAGTTGGATATTGGTACTTGGAACTTTAGCCTAAAAAATAAGTCCCGCAAGGGCTTATTTTTTAGGCTATTGTGTATTTCCCACTCTTCAAACGCTTAAAGTAGTTCTTGTTCTGCAAATTAAAGAGAATGGTGTTTTCCTTAAAGATCCTATTTTTTAGCACTTTATCTACTAACTGCTTTCCCGTAAGCGGACCATCCTTTTTAAGGATATGCACCAGAATATCTCTAATTGTCCCACTTGGCATACTGTCTAGTTCGGAAAGAGTGTAAATACCTCTTCCAACCAGAATAAATCTCTTATCTTTAATTAGCTCATTGTGAATTGTCTGAGTATTTGTTCGCTTACTTTTCCTAAGCTTTCGAATTTCACCCGCAATCTCGCTAAAGTGCAAAGGTCTTTTGGCCTTTTTCAAAACCAGATAAATCCAATCGCGAGCCACTTTCGGTTTTACTTCCTGCCACTCGGTAAGGCCAAAATCGCCATAAATATTTTCACCAAATTTCTTTGAAATTTTCAGATAGTGTTCTGCCACTTCCTTTTCAAGATGATGCAATTTTCTCACCTCTTCAAAGAACTCATTAAACTTTTGTTTATCCAAAGTGTCTTTCTTTCTCTTTTTCAGCTCTTTTATTAAATCATCCAAAAAAGCCAAAGCTTGCTTTTGATGCTTCTGACTCAAATGCCAGTGAGAGTGAAGCCTGTCGTCTTCCCGATGATAAACAAGTTCCTTGGAAACTTCCAAGAGAAATCTAATTTGATTTGCAAAATTGGCCAGCAAATCCGCCTGGTGAGCGAAGTGCTCCAAATCTTCCAAAAGGTTCTTTTCGTGCTTTACGCCCCCTGTTTTTTCCAGATTCTTTACTGCATTGTCAACCAGCTCTTCTAAATGACCCTCTTTAACGCGCTCATTCACATGAGCTAAAGCCATAGCCTCAATTTGACGAATTCGCTCTCTTGTAACACCAAAAATACGGCCAAGCTGTGCAAGGGTTAATTCCTCGCCGTCTTCTAGCCCATAACGCTTTGTCAAAACGTGTTCTTGTCTTTCGTCTAGTTCAGAAAACAGCTCGCTGATAATGTCTCTAGCTGTTTTGCTTGCTTTTGCCATGTTTCTTTAAATCTATTTTTTAGATTAAAGCCCCTTTCAGGGCTCTAAATGCAATGCCAAAAAGATATCACTTTCTCAATAAACTGTCAACATTTTTTAAAACACCAATACACCAATGGTTCACCAATCGCCTAATAAAAACCGAAAGGAAAAAATTGTCATTCTGAACAACGTGAAGAATCTGGGTGAGATCCTTCGTTTCACTCCCTCCAGAGGCGGGCAGGCAGGATGACGGATAGGGGTGCTCCCCACTTCGCTGAAGCTTCGTGGGGCAGGCAGGATGACGATTTTGGACCTGGGTCCGCACCGCTTGTAGAGAGAGGTGTCTCATCTTTGGCAGCCCGTTCTTTGTTTTCTTATCCCCTATTTCCTATTGTCCTCTTTTTTTATTCCACAGAGTAAGCAATGGAGAGGCAACAAAAATACTTGAGTAGGTTCCAAGAATGGTTCCAAGAAGAATTACCAAGATAAAGTAATTTAATGTGCTTGCTCCAAGAACCAAAAGTGCTACCAGCACAACAATTAAAGTTAAGGATGTATTAATACTGCGCGCCATAGTTTCATTTACGCTCCTGTTCACCAGATCATCAAAACTTTCCCTGCTGGACTTTAAGTGCAAATTTTCCCTAATCCTGTCAAAAACCACAATTGTATCGTGCACTGAAAATCCCATTACCACCAGCGTTGCAACTATAAAGTTGGTATCTATTTCCACTCCCATAAAGTATCCAAGAAAAGCAAAAAGCCCTACGGGAATTATTGCATCATGAAACAGCGTAGCCAAAGTAATTGCGCTGTACTTCCAGCTGTTTACCGGAATGCTCACTTTCCTAAAAGCATAAGCTACATAAAGCACAATCGCCAAAAGGTTAATGAGCACTGCCCAAATTGCCCGTCTAACCAGCTCTGCTCCAACACTTGCGCCAATACTTTGGAAAGACAGCTCTTCAAAATTGCCAAATTCTCCTTCAAGAGCATCTGCATACTGCTGATGCTCTGCCTCACTAAGCTCCTTCAGCCTTAAATTAAATTCAGCGCCCTCATCGCTTTGAGTTACAATCGCCTCTGGCGCCAAATTGCTTTGCACAAAGCTTCTTAACATCTCTTGAGTGGGCGGATTATTTCCGCCAGAGGCGGATCCGCCTTCGGCGGAAAAATTTATCTGCCAAAGCGTTCCTCCTTCAAAATCAATACCGGTTCGCAAACCAAAAACCGCCAAACCAACAACACTTGTCGCAACTAAAATTGCTGCAATTCCTAAAAATATTCCTCTGTGTTTAATAACTTGAATTTCCATCTTTATCTATCTCCTACATCCTACTTCCTACACCCTCTCCCAGTCTCATCAAGCTCCTGGTAATTGTAATGGCGGTAAACATACTGATTAACACTCCAATTAGAAGTGATAAGGCAAAGCCCCGAATAAAGCTTGAAGTTAGGTAGTACAAAACCAAAGAAGTAATAATAGTTGTAATGTTACTATCCCGAATTGACGGCCACGCCCGCTCAAACCCCTCCGTAATGGCCACTTCCCGGCTTGCCCCCTTTCTAAGCTCCTCTTTGGTGCGCTCAAATATCAAAATGTTGGCATCCACCGCCACTCCAATTGAAAGCAAAATGCCGGCAATTCCCGCCAATGTCATTGTAAAGAAAAGCTTAAACACGGAAAGAACCAGAACAATGTAAATTAGAAGAGCAAGAGCGGCATAGATACCCATTTTTCTGTAGTACATCAGCATAAAAATAATCACCAAAGCGGTGCCCACAATACCGGCCCAAACGATTGTTTCAAGGCTAGATGCCCCCAATGTCGCCCCGATAGTCTGCTGAGAAATCAAATTAATCGGCGCCGGAAGTGCTCCCGCATTTAATCGCTGAACCAGCTCTCTTGCCTCCACAATCCCCCCAATGCCGGTAATTTGTGCCTGTCCGCCCGTAATTTTCTGCTGGACCACCGGAGCGCTAATAATTACATCATCCAAAATTATTGCCACCGGCTTTCCAATATTTCTTTCCGTAATTTCCGCAAAAAGCTCCTCGCCCTCACTGGTAAAAACAAGAGAAACCACTATCTGGCCGGTGACAGGATCACTGGAAACCGCAGCCCCCTGAATATAGCGCCCCGTAAGTTCCGTATCTGTAAATTGCGCAGTTGGATCAAAATTAAGCTCTAGCTCCCCATTCTCATTCACGCTTGCTTCTTGAACAGGCTCTTCATCGCTAAGTTCAGCAAATACCAAAAATGGCGTTTCTCCAATTTGCTCAATTGCAGAAGAAATATCCTTCACTCCCGCAAGTTCAACAATCAGTCTATAACTATCCCCCTGCTTTGCAGCCAAAACCTGCGGCTCGCTTACCCCAAAAAGATTTACGCGTCGCTCAATTACATCCTTAAGCCCGCTCATTACCGTATCGCGCTCTAAACTGGACACCGAGCTCATATCTACTTCATAAACCAGATGGCTTCCGCCAACCAAGTCTAGCCCCAGCCTCCAAGGCCTAAATTCCCGGCCCCAATCTGTACTTGGCAAAATAAAAATCCCGCCAAGGACGGTAACTATCAAAATTGCCAAAAGAAAAATCTTTGCTTTTGTACTCATTTAGTTAATGCGACAAGAATACAATCAAAAAGAAAAAAATTCAAATGCGTTGTCATCAAAAACAAGTTATGATATAAATTGCCCTATTGCCCCCATAGCTTAGTGGTAAAGCAGTTGCCTTTTAAGCAATTGATTCAGGTTCGATTCCTGGTGGGGGTACAAAAATAAATGCCGCCCTTGTGGCGGCATTTTAAATTTCCAAATCACAATTTCCAATTTCCAAAACCCTTGTACCGTAATTCCGCAGAATTACGGTATATAGGCAGTCTATAAAAAAGAACATGCCCCGACACCGAAGTGCAGGGCACATTCTTTTGGTGTCGGGGCCGACGCGGGGGGGGTCAGGCCGTGTGTACCAGTTCGCCGCTGGAGAGCTTGTACACCCGCTCCCGCAGCTTCGCCCAGAAATCAACCTGGAACACCGAGGCGTCCTCGTTTGTTCGCACGCAGATGGTGTAGTCGTCCATCAACGGCGAATCGAGGAGCATCGACATGCAGGTTGCCTCGCAGGGCAGGACGGTGCGGTCCTGCGGGTCCTGCGGGCGGTGGCGCTGGTTCTTCGCACGCCAGAGGATCATGGACAGGTATGCAGCCTGCCAGACCTCGACGGTATCGTGCGCCACCTTCTCGGCGCAGATCCGATGGCTCCGGTCACGGTTCATCGAGTTCCACCCATCGGCAAAGCGATAGGCGGTTTGGTCGAGGTCGCCCGTCAGAGCGAGCTGATCTCGATCATGTAGCTCGGCCGTGAACACGCAGCCCACTCCGTAGCCGCGGTAGTTGTAGCTGCAGCCAAGCTTCCGGTTCTCCTCTGCGCGATCCAGCTGACCGTGCAGAAGGCTCGGCAGAAGCATGGCCCGCCTCGCCCAAGACCAGCGGTCAAGCTGATCTTCCGCCTCCTCGGCTGCGAGCAGGGCGAGCTGACGCACCTGTTCCGCAGCCTCACGAATCAAATCCATGCGATCCTCCCTTGGATCCTACCCTGTGCTCCGTCCTAGAGCACGATTTCAAGCTTTCTAAAAATAGACGATACCACACAACAAACCACCTGTCAATGTCAAGTCCTGTGGATTAAATCAATAAGCCTGATAGGACGTATAAGTCTTATCAATTTGTAAAAAATCGGATATCCGATATCCGATTTTTGCCTATCTTGTGATATTCACCTTCACAAACAAATCTCCATATCCGCTTCTGCCGAACAAAGGCATTCCCTCCCCTTTCAGCATAATTGGCTCTCCAAATTTAATTTCTTTTGGCATTGCAATTGTTCTTTTCTCTCCAGAAATTGTCTCTATTTCAATATCTTTTTTATCAACAAAATCCTTGGCCTTTACATCTTTCTCAATTAACAAATGCGCCCCTTTGCGCTCAAAAGTGTCGTGCTCTTTTATATTCACGCGCACAAATAAATCACCGGCTTTGCCCCCATACACTCCTGCTTCGCCGGCACCGGAAATTTTAATCATCTGGCTATCTTCCACACCTTCATGAATTTTTACCTTAAGGTTTTTTGTTTCTAGCACCCTTCCCACTCCCTTGCATTCTTTGCAGAACTTTTCCGGAATTTCACCCTTTCCATGGCACTGATCGCAAACACTAATCTGCTGAAAATTTCCAAAAAAACTGTTTTTTGTTTTTCTAATCTCGCCACTTCCATCGCAATCCTTACATTTATCTAATCTTACCCCTTCCTCATGCCCCTTGCCCCTGCAAACACTGCAAGTAACAAAAGTTTTGTAGTTCAGCTCCTTTTCTAAACCGGAATAGGCCTGCTCCAAACTAATGGAAACATTGATTTGCAAATTCTCTCCTGATGGCTGACTTCTTTCTTTTGTTCTGGTGCGAGCACCGAAAAACTGCTCAAAAATATCCTCCACATTGCCAAAGCCCCCGAAATCTCCATTTTGCCAGCCAGAGGCTGGTCCGCCTCCGGCGGAAAATCCACCTGCACCGTCAAAAGTTTGGCCAAATTGATCGTATTGTGCGCGCTTCTGCTTATCTGAAAGAACTCGGTAGGCCTCACTGGCCTCCTTGAACTTTTTCTCATCCCCGCCTCCTTTATCAGGATGATACTTATGAGCAAGTTTGCGATAGGCCTTTTTTATCTCCTCATCGCCCGCATCTTTGCTCACCCCCAAAATTTTGTAATAGTTTTCTTTTTCCATGTCTTTATCTATTGCCTTTTGCCTATTCCCTATTGCCTTCTTCTACGAAAGGACAATAGTATCTTTCTCAATCATTTCCTTCCTAAGACTCACCACGCCAAGGCCATACAATGCTTGATAAAACACCCAAGACACCGGAACAATCAGTATCAGCCTAATGAATAATGCGGCCAGTGCAATCGCTGAATAAATCGCCAGTGCCAGCGCAAGCGCTGTGGCTATGCCAAGCGGACTAGACTCTATCTTAGGTAAATAATTTACTGCCACCTTATAAAAATAAGTTCCCACGCTGTCATCTGGCTCAACCGTGGTGCTTGTAAGCTCTCCAACCTTATTGCGCAGTTCCCTAGCAACCGTATTAATCGCCTCTTCTCTTTGCGCCGGGCTCAAACTTTGAAACTGCGCCGTATCTTCAAATTTATTTTCCACCTGATTTTTAGCAAACACAAAATAAAAATCATTTGTATTCATTTCATTGGAAAAGCCGGGAACAAAAGGCTCAACAAATGGCTCGCTTATATTCAAGATAAAGTTAAAACCTTCTTGGCTTAAACCAAACTGACTATAAAGACCCACATAAAGTATTGCCAAGAAAAGCCCAAACGCTCTCAGCACCGGCGCACTCACCACTTGAGCAAAGCGTAGAAAACTAAAATTAATTCGCTGTTTTAAAAGACGTTTTCCGTAATGATAAGCACTTAAAAAACTCCAAACAAAGACCATACCGGCAAATACCAACATAGGCGACAAACTTTCGTAAAAGTATGTAAACAGTGCTGCGCCTTCCACTAAACTCACCCAAAGAAAAAACTGAAAGTTCCTAACCAGCAAAGCCTGAAAGAGTAAAAAGAAGGAAAATAGGCTGACGATTGCAAGCAGTGCGATAAAGCTAGTCCCGCCCGGGAATGCGTTAAACTGCGCCAAAAAATAACTGCTCATTATTGAAAACGCAGATCCTAAAACCAAAAATACTACAAAATACTTAAAAGAACGCTTAGGCGCTTCTGACATAGCCAGCTCACTGGAAGCAAAGCTAGCCCTGCTTGCCTCTCTCCTCGCCCTTAGATTCTTCGCTATTTGAATCACCTTCTTTATTTTCCTCCTCTTGATTATTGGTGCTTGGCTCTTGGTCATTATCCGCTTTTGCGGATTGCATTGCCGGACCTATTTTAGCCGTTTCGGCACTTAGCTCCTCGCTAGCCTTTTTTATTGCATCAAGATCGCTCTTGTCAGCAAGCGCTTCAACTGCCTTTATTTTTTCCTCAACAGACGCTTTTAAAGCACTGTCCAGCTTGTCACCGGCATCACTCACTGCCTTTTTAGCAGTATACACCAAGCCGTCTGCCATGTTCTTTGCTTCAATTAATTCTCGCTTCTTTTTATCTTCCTCTGCATGCGCAGCCGCTTCCTGCTTAAGGCGCTCTACTTCAGCCTTATCCATGGAAGTAGAAGCTTCAATTTTAATAGACTGTTCTTTCCCACTGGCCTTATCTTTAGCGCTCACACTCAAAATTCCGTTCGCATCCAAGTCAAACTTTACTTCAATTTGAGGCATGCCCCTTGAAGCCGGTGCAATACCATCTAGAATGAAACGTCCCAAGGTTTTGTTATCTGCTGCCATTTCTCTCTCCCCTTGAAGAACATGAATTTCTACCTGAGTCTGATTATCAGAAGCAGTTGAGAAAATTTGACTCTTATCTGTTGGAATAGTTGTATTTTTCTCAATTAATTTTGTAGAAATTCCGCCCATTGTTTCAATTCCAAGTGAAAGCGGAGTAACGTCTAAAAGCAAAACATCTTTTACGTCTCCCATTAAAATCCCTCCCTGAATTGCCGCTCCAATAGCTACAACTTCATCCGGGTTAATTCCCCGGTGAGGCTCTTTGCCAAAGTATTCTTTTACAGCATTAAAGATAGCCGGAGTTCTGGTTTGCCCGCCAACCATTACAATTTCGTTAATATCGCCCTTTGAAAATCCGGCGTCTTGAATTACCTGCTCGGTAATATCAATTGAGCGTTTAATATCACTGGCAATCAGCTCCTCAAACTTTGCCCGGCTTAGCTTCATCAAAAAGTGCTTTGGTCCGCTCTCGCCCGCGCTAATGTAAGGAATATTTATCTCGGTTTCAGACGAACTTGAAAGCTCATGCTTGGCTCGCTCTGCCGCTTCTTTCAGTCTCTGCAAAGCAAGCTTGTCGCCGCTTAGGTCAATACCTTCTTGCTTTTTGTATTCTGCAACAAGGTATTCATTAATGCGCTTGTCAAAATCGTCGCCGCCAAGGTGAGTGTCTCCTCCTGTCGCCTTCACTTCTACAACATCATCCCCCACTTCAAGCACAGAAACGTCAAAAGTTCCGCCGCCAAAGTCATAAACGACAATCTTTTCGTTTGCCTTTTTGTTTAACCCATACGCAAGCGCCGCCGCGGTTGGCTCGTTAATAATTCGCCTTACTTTTAAGCCGGCAATTTCCCCTGCATTTTTAGTTGCCTGACGCTGACTGTCATCAAAGTAAGCCGGAACAGTAATCACTGCCTCCTCCACTTTCATACCCAGCTTCGCTTCTGCGTCCGTCTTAATCTTTGCCAAAATCATTGCGGAAATTTCTTCTGGTTTATGCCAGTTATCTCCCATTTGAATTTCTACTCCTCCGTTTCCCGCTTCTCTAATTTCAAATGGAAACCATTTCTTATCCTCCTGCACTTCTTTGTCTGAAAACTTCCTTCCGATTAAACGCTTCACGGAAAAAATTGTGTTTGCCGGATTAGTTACAGCTTGGTTCTTAGCCAAAAGACCGGCAATCCTTTCATTTGCCTTAGAAATCGCCACGATTGAAGGAGTGGTTCTATTCCCCTCAACGTTCTCTAAAATTCGCGGATCTCCTCCGTCTACAACCGCTACCGCGCTGTTTGTTGTCCCCAAATCTATGCCTATAATCTTACTCATATGTTTTTTGTTTTGGTTTTTACTATTACCTATAACCTATAAACTATCACCTAGCCTTACCCTTGCCGCCCTTATCAGCTTCCCATTCAATTTGTAACCCTCCGAAACAATCTCTAAAATTTTATCTCCATCACCTTCCATAGCTTCGTGCAAACTTTCATCAAATTTATCCCCCGCCTTCACTTCAATTTTTTCAAGACCCGATCTTTTCAGCGCCTCCTCAAGCTGGCTCTTTATCATTAAAACGCCCTTTTTTGTATCTTCGTCTTTACTTGAAGTCAATGCAAAATTGAAGCTATCTAAAACTGTAAGCATCTCTGATATTAAACTTTCACAGGCAAACTTTCTTACACTATCCAACCTCTGGGTCTCTTCTTTCTTGTAATTCTCTAAATCAGCCTTTGCTCGTTTCCAACCGGCCAAATATTCTTCAGCCTGCGCCTCCGGCTTTTTCTCTTTGTCGCTGTCTTTTTCTTTCATTTTTCGTATTTTCGTTCTTTTCGTATTTTCGTAAGAGGCGCTAATGCGCCTAAAAGTAGCCCATATTATAAACTATATTTTCCGTTTGGCAAGATTTAAGCTTTATCTTATAACCTTACCAACAATGTTTTCCTTGGCCACAAAACCAAATTTACTGCTGTCCACACTGCCCCCTTCCAAGTTTCCTAAAATAAGATACGCGTCGCTTGGAATCCTGCCCTTATAGTCGGCAATATACAAAGAAAGCAAATTTGCTTTCTGAGCGCTGAAAACAAACTCATTGTCCTCACTGTTAACAGCCGCTCGGCCGTTTATGAGAAGTCTAAACTGCCCGCCTGCAACGCTTGCGCTAGCATTGCGGGCAGGCCCACCCGCATTTTCTAAATCTACAATGTCGCCGGGAATTCCATACACGGTCTTTACTAAATAATTTTCATTGCCTGCATAACTAAACAAAACCACATCGCCTCTCTCAATCTCATTGTTTTTGTAGTAATTAAAATCAACCTCAATTTTTTCCCCAGGCTCCAAAAGGCCGGACATGGAATTATTGCGAACCTCAAACTCTTCAAGCACCCTGTTTTCACTGCGCCCAAAAAACAAAAAACCAATCGTAATCAAAACGAAAAAAAGAAGAATGGCTATGGGCTTAAGGAGCCGTGCAAACTGTACAAACATTGCATGTTGCGTTCCCTCCCTGTGCACAGGCAGCCACAACGGTATCAGAACCGGCAACCTGAATATTTCCGGGCTGTGCGCTGTTAATTCTTACAACATGATAAGGGGAAAGTGAACAAATTGAATCGTTAATTGAAACCATGGAACTGCCATAAGCAGACCCTTCTTCCGTATTTTCCTCTTCTCCATTCGCTGGGTTAGGTGAACCATCAGGATTAAGTCCATATCCCCCTGTCATATATATTTCATTAAACGGCCCATAACCATCCATCAGCTTCGTTGATCCGGCACCAAGTGTATCCTGACAAATTGTCGCACTGGCAAATCCTGCCGGAGTTGGCGCAGTATATGAGTTCGTACAGCTTCCCGATCCATTGTTATACCAACGCAAACATGTCGCTATTGACCCACCCGGCCTAAGCACACTTCCTGCACCGGGGAATGACCCTCGTACACCAAACAAAGTTACCAGACCCCCACCGCCAACTTGGCCGTCAACATAAGCCTTGTTGGCCGCATCATTATCAGCAACTGGACTGGCAACATCTACAAGTTTTACATTAGAAATACTTAAATCATCACCGCTTGCCGCCAGTTTTCCACCTTCATTGGGTGGATTGGCAGTTGGATTAGTAAAGCCCAGCACCAGCTGAAATACCGGCACTGCAATCACCAACAAAATCAAAGCAATTAAAAACCCAATAAACTTTGGTGCAGTTTTCGTATTATCCTGTTTCATAAATTTTTTGTCTTCCTATCCCCTTTTTCTTTAGGTATTTTTTGGAAATTGGGTCAATTGGAGTAACTTGGGAATTTCTTCTATACCCTACATCCTACTTCCTACACCCTCTCTTTCTATATTATACGATATAATGAGTGCAGGAAAAAATCTTATACACAGAGTAAACACCAATACACCGATAAAGCACTAATCATCAATAAAAGTCAGAAAATTCACAACCCCATTCGGCGATTGGTGAAAGATTAGTGCATTAGTGTTTAACAACATGACTATAATCAAAGGAAAAACAACCTGGGTAGACGTTTTCAAACCAAATCAGGATGACATTAACCAACTAAAACGTTTTGGCAAATTTCACCACCTTATTTTAGAGGAACTGCTTTCCCACTCTGCCAGAGCCAGAGTTGAAGAACACGAAGGGTATATTTATCTTGCCCATCACGTTCCGGTTTACGATCCGGAAACGAAAACATCGCGCAGGGCGGAAATAGATTTTCTAATCACCAGCAACACTATCATTACGGTTCGCTACGAACCGCTGGAACAAATTGATCTTTTCCTGCAAGAGCTTTTGCGTGACAAGAAACTTCAAGGCGAAATACTTTCTCAGCCAAGTTATGTTTTGCTTCATCAAATTATGGAAAACGCCATGGGCTTCGCCCTTCGCCAGCTGCGCCATATTGAAGAACGCGTTGGATTTATTTCCAAAGAAATATTTCTTCGCCACGGCGCGCTACTTGAAACAATTTCCTACGTTAAGCGCGACATATTAGACTATCGCCTGATTGTACGCCCGCATGAAGAGCTCTTCATCTCTTTAGTGGAAGTTGGCGAAAGATTTTGGGGGAAAAAAGCAATCGTTTATCTCAACAATTTAAGCGGCGAAAATCTGCGCGTCTTCCAGCGGCTGGAAAACTACTTTGCAATTATTGAATCGCTGGAAAAAACCAACTCGCAACTCCTTAACGTTGCCACCAACAATATTATTAAACGCTTCACCATCCTTGCCTTTCTCTTTTCCATTCCCTTATTCTTCATCTTCGCCATGAGCGTTCCTTATATTGATGCAATCATTAACACGCCCACAAAATTCTGGGCAATCTTTCTCCTAATCATTGCCCTTCTATCTTGGCTTCTCTATGCTTTCAAGAAAAAGAAACTGTTATAAATAACGTCACACTAATACGCCAATGTTCGCCAATCAACCAATAAAGACAAGAAGAGGAAAGTTTGTCATTCTGCGCAAAGCGAAGAATCTGGGTTCTTCTTCTCATTCGTTGATTAGTGTTTTCATTCGCGTATTAGCGTTACAAAATCTAATTCGCATTATTAACTAAATTCGCATTGTTCGTGATTACTCTCTACGACACACTCAGCCAAAGTAAGAAAGAAATAAAAAAACCGGCTTTATTCAAAAAGCTTCGTCTTTTTGTTTGCGGGCCAACCGTATACGATTACGTGCACATAGGAAATTTCAGAGTTTACATGGTCTTTGATTTGCTTGTTCGCTATCTGAAAAGTAAAGGGTATAAGATTGAATATCTGCAAAACATCACCGACATAGACGACAAAATCATCAATAAAGCAAAAGAAGAGAACAAAGACTGGCAAGAAGTTGCTCGGGACTTTACAAAGCTTTATCTGGATCAGCAAAAAACCTTAAACATAAGCTCCGTTGACCTTCACGCAAAGGCCACCGAATACATTCCCCAAATTATTTCTCAAGTTAAACGCTTAATCAGAAAAGGCTACGCCTACGAAATTAAAGGAGGCGGGCCTGCCTCGCCCCATGGTGATGCGGGCGGGCCTGCCTCGCCCAATGGTGGATCGGGCGGGTGGTACTTTGATATTTCTAAATTTTCCGACTACGGCAAGCTGGCAAAGCGCACCGTAGAGCAAGCCGAAGATGGGGTAAGCAGAATTGATGAGAATGAAAATAAACGAAATCGCGGCGACTTTGTAATTTGGAAATATTCCAAAAATGACGAACCTGCCTGGAACTTTAAGACTGGTCAATATTTGGGTGCGGGTTTACCCGCCGAAGCTTTAGCGGAGGCGGGACGTCCCGGCTGGCACATTGAAGACACTGCATTAAGTGAAGAAATCTTTGGTCCTCAATACGAACTGCATGGTGCAGGAAGAGATTTAATTTTCCCTCACCACGAAGCAGAAATAGCGCTTCAAGAATCCGGAAGCGGTAAAAAGCCATTTGTGAAACACTGGATTCACATCGGCATGCTCACCAGCGGCGGAGTAAAAATGAGCAAAAGCCGCGGCAATTTCATAACCATGGCAAATTTCCTAGAAAAATTCTCGCCGGATACCTTCCGGCTGATGGTTCTTCTCGCTCACTACAGAAGTCCCATGGAATTTTCCTTTGACATAGCCAGAGAAGCAGAAAAAAATAGAAATTCAATTATCCTTCTTAGTGAAAAACTTAGGCTTGTTAAAAACGAAAAGGGCGAAAACATAGATTTAGGGAAAGTAGGTCAAGATTTTGACAGCGCCATGAACGACGACTTCAACACCCCAAAGGCCATGGCCGTAATTTTTGAGCTAATTAACCAAGCCAATAAAAAGCTCTGGAAGCTTAGCGAAAAAAACGCCAAAGAAATTAACGCTTTTATTCAGGAAATTGCCAATCTGCTGGGATTTATAAACCTAATCCCCGACCCCCCCGGCCAAGTAAAAGACCTTTTGCACAAGCGCGAGTTATCCAGAATTAATAAACAGTTTGACCAAAGTGACGCCTTGCGAAAAGAAATTGAAGCCTTAGGATATATAGTAGAAGATACAGCCAAAGGCGCAGTAGTGGCACCGAAATTAAAATAGCTGTATTTTAATTTAATAATCAAATAACAAGCACCAAATCTCAATTTTGAAGTCCTCAAAAGTTTTATTTCGGACATTAGAATTTTGATCATTGGAATTTGTTTGGAATTTGGATTTTGTAATTTGTAATTTATTTTTGATGAATCAAAAATTACCCCCTCAAAATATTGAAGCAGAAGAGAGCGTAATTGGCTCTTTAATGATTGACAACAGCGCCATCACCCAAGTTGGCGATCTTTTACAGCCCAACGATTTTTATAAACCAAGCAACGCCAAAATCTACAAAGCCATTCTTGGCCTTTATCAAAAAAACGACCCCATAGATATAATTACCGTAACCAGCACCCTAAAAGAAAAAAAACAGCTCAAAGATATTGGCGGATCAAGCTACTTAACCCAGCTTATTGAGTCTGTTCCAAGCGCAAGCAACATTGAGCATTACGCCAAAATTGTAAAAGAAAAGAAAATTCTACGCGACCTTATCCAAGCCAGTGCCGAAATTAGCGAACGTGCCTTTGAAACTACCGGAGATTTAGATGCGGCCCTAGACAGCATTGAGCAAAAAATCTTTTCTATTTCCCAGCGCAGCGTTTCCCAGCACTTTGGCAGTATTAAAGATGAGCTCCAGCAGGCTTACGAGCGTATAGAAAAAATTCACAGCGGCGAACTCCACACTCGCGGAGTGCCAAGCGGTTTTGAAAAGCTGGATAATATCCTTTCCGGATTTCAACGCTCCGACCTCGTCATTATCGGAGGGCGTCCATCTTTAGGTAAAACTTCCTTAGTGCTAGATATGATACGCCACGCCGCTGTTAAAGAGCAGCTCCCTATTGGATTTTTCTCATTGGAAATGGCGCGAGAGCAAGTTATAGACAGGCTCATTGCCGCAGAGGCCGGAGTACCTCTTTGGAAACTTAGAACCGGCCGGCTAAAAAACGACAGTGATTTTGAACTAATCCAGCACGGACTAGACACTCTCTCAAAAGCTCCTATCTTTATTGACGACACCCCCAGCCCAAACATTTTGCAGATGCGCTCTATGGCTCGCCGTCTTCAAGCCGAACATGGCCTTGCCATGATAGTTATAGACTATCTTCAACTCATTATGCCTAGAGCGGGAACTGACAACATTGTTCAGCAAGTTACGGAAATTTCCCGAGGACTCAAAGGACTGTCTCGTGAACTGAATGTTCCAGTTATTGCTCTTTCCCAACTTTCCCGTGCATCCGATCAGCGCGAAAACAAAGTACCTCGTCTTTCCGACCTAAGAGACTCCGGCTCTATTGAGCAGGATGCCGACGTGGTAATGTTCCTATACCGCAAAGACAGGGCGCAGGCCAACCTAGATCCTCAAGATGAAAACACTGCGGAACTCATTATTGCCAAGCACAGGAACGGTCCGCTTGGCACAGTCAAGCTTAAGTTTGACCAAGATGCGGTTTCTTTCCGCGAAATTGATTTCCACCGCGAAGAAGATATGCCTGAACTACCTTAGAAACACCAATGCACGAATGAAACACGAATCACCTAATAAAACGCAAAGTAATTATCAAAAATTCGGCGATTAGTGTAAATTAGTGTATTAGTGTTTATATATGCTGCCAGAAAAAGTTAAGCAACTTGCTGCGATTCTAAGCAACCTGCCCGGCATTGGTCCGCGTCAGGCCATTCGCCTTGCAATTCATATCTCCAAAAGTGAAGCTTTTAAAAGCGAACTCCTTAATACTCTTGAGTCCCTTGCCGACACAAAACAATGCAGCCAATGCTTTTTTATTCACGACCGAGCTAATGATCTTTGCCTAATTTGTTCCGACAAAAATAGAGATCAAGAAACAATTGCCATCGTAGAAAAGATTACAGATTTACTCAGCCTAGAACAAAGCGGAACCTACAAAGGCAGATATTTGGTGCTTGGCACGCTAAAACGTGATGGCATGTTAAACGAAGGCCACAAAGAAAAGATTAATCTATTGAAACAACAGTTCGGCGCGAAAAAAGCCAAAGAGATAATTCTTTGCCTAAGCCCCAGCAACCACGGAGAAATCAATTCTGCAACACTGGAGAGCGAACTAAAGAAAAGCGCCGAGAAGATAACCCGCCTTGCCACCGGCATCCCCACCGGAGGCGACATAGAGTTTGCGGACGAAAAGACATTAGAAGGCGCACTCAAAAACAGAAGCTAATAAAAAATCGGCGTTTAGCCGATTTTAAAAATTACTCCGATTATGTTTGGAATTTGGATATTGTAATTTGGAATTTACTGAAGTTGAGATAACAAAAAGGCGCTTTACGCGCCTATTTTTGTTATCTCAACTTCAGTATAGGGTTGCCTATGCCCCCTCTTCGTCCTCTGTCTGGTCTTGCTCTTGTATTTAAAAACAATTAATTTCTTCGCTCTTCCCTGCTCTAGCACTTTTGCACTCACCTTAGCCCCCTTCAAATAAGGATCGCCAATGTCCATCTTGTCTCCGTCAACAATCATTAAAACCTTATCAAAAGTAAACTCGGCTTTTTCAACGTCCAACTTTTCTACTTTAATTTTGTCCTTTGGGGAAACGCGATATTGCTTTCCACCAGTTTCAATTACTGCGAACATATTTTGATCTTTAGATGCCTGTTGCTGGCGTTTCCGCAGCTAAGGCGCCAATTAATTTCAATGAAAGAAACAATACCAGCAAGCCTCAAAATATGCAATGCCTGAAGCTAATCCTTGAGTGTAATTTGACAGCAATTAAACCGTCTGTTATTTATAAGGCCACCCCCTTCATTTAAGAGCCCTGCGCTCGGAAAGGCTCGTACCATGTCCAAAAGGAAGGACTGCTTCGGCGAAACCCCCGAGTCCTACACATGTAGGACTCGGAAATGCCCCTACGTCTCTGACTGCGTGCGAATCGTCTGGGAGAAGAAGCTCAGGCGCATCATCGCCACCAGAGGCAAGCGTTCGGGCGGCATCGGACCCAACTTCGCAAATCGAAGGTCGGTCCGCCCCGTCTGAAGTCAGACCCCCCCGCTACACCCACCCCACGGCACCCGCCCAAGGTGGGTGCTTCGTTTTTATAAATGCAAAACCTAAAGAATTACGTAACTTGTTACGTAACGAGTTACGTAATTCTTCCCCCCCCTTTTTTTATAGGCCTATTCGTACGAATAGGCCTATGAGTCATTGCAGCGATTAAAAATCAAAACAGTTATTAAAATCAGAGTTTGCCGATTATGTATTTTGCGATCTTTGGAGCCTCATCGTGTATGCGGTAAAACACATTCGTATCTATTTGCTTAAATGCAACAATATTAGCCGCCTTCAAAACATTCAAATGCTTTGAAGTGGAACGAAAGGAAAGCTTAATTTTCTTTGCAATGCTGGCAACGTTTAAAACACTTTCCTTCTTTAAGGCCCTAAGTATTTCCAGACGCCTTCTGTTTGCAAGTGCCTTCAATATTTTCTCTAACACCTTCGTATCTTGCATATTAATCAGTATACCCCAAATCCCCTCATAGGCCTATTCGTACGAATAGGCCTATAAGGGGAAAACAAAAGTTTACAATCGTTTTTGTCTTGTTTGTAGTTCCTTGTTTTATTGGTTCGCCCGCCCTGAGCCTGCTTGCCCTGAGCTTGTTTACCCTGAGCTTGTCGAAGGGTCGAAGGGAGCCTGTCGAACGGGTATGTTCGTAAGCTACGCGAAGCCCCCTGCTTGTATCTCCCAAAGCCTCTGATATGTCCCCTGCTGTGCTTTCACCAGCTCTTCGTGCTTTCCTTCCTCAATAATGTCTCCGTTTTGAATAACCACAATTCTATCCATTTGCATTATCGTAGATAATCTATGAGCTACAACAATTGTTGTACGCCCCTTCATAAGCTTTTTCAAAGCATCCTGAATAAACATTTCGCTCTCGCTATCCAAACTGCTTGTTGCCTCGTCCAAAACTAGAATTGGCGCATCTTTAAGAATGGCGCGCGCAATTGCCACTCGCTGGCGCTCGCCTCCAGAAAGTTTCACTCCCCGCTCGCCCACCAGAGTATCGTACCCTTTAGGAAAACTGGAAATAAAGTCGTGCGCGTGCGCCTGCTTTGCCGCTTCAATCACTTCACCGTCGCTTGCATTCTCGCGCGCATAGCGAATATTTTCCATTAAACTTCTGTGGAACAAAATCGGATCTTGCGGCACAAGCGAAACGTTATCGCGCAGAGAATCCTGGCTAACTTCAGAAATATCTTGCCCATCAATTTTTATCTCGCCCTTGTCCAAATCGTGAAACCTAAACAACAGTTTTACTATAGTGCTTTTTCCTCCCCCGCTTGGCCCTACAAAAGCCAGCCGCTCACCGGCCTTTATCTTCAAATCAAATCCGGACAAAACTTCAATGCCCTCTTTGTATTTAAAAACAGTATCCTTAAAAATAATTTCTCCTTTTCTAACTTCAAGCTCTTTTGCGCCTCGCTTGTCCTTAACCGCATGTTCCATTAAAAGAAT
>JAUYME010000042.1 GCA_030699515.1 bacterium | reverse complement strand
ACATAGTGTGGAAATGTTGTCAATACTCCCCTGCTATGACTTTATCCACATGACGGCCCGACTTTTTATTGGCTGATTTATACAATTTGCCATACTTGCTTTTCGTATGAAAATTTTTGTCAAAAGCTTGAAGCCGATTATTATCTTTGTTGCGGTGCGCATATCTGGAGGGTTTGCCGTTATTGCGAGATGATATTTTTATGCTGTAATAAATTGTGCGACCATTTTCGAAGTAGTCGCGAAACTGAATGTTTTACAACAGGATTCCCCTGTCGCAAGAATGTCACTATAGATTGTGCAACATATTCTAATATGTCGCACAATCTATGTATAAGCTGGTGTTTCACACACAAGGTGTGAAACAATTTGTGAAACATTTTAGTCAAAATGCTGTGAATAATTTGTAAAACGTGAAACAATTGACCAGATTTATGTGTGAAGCTGGTTCTTTGTAAAACGTAAAACAATTTATGTGAGATTCTTTAAGATTACTTCTGTTGATCTATAGTGTGAAACATTATAATTGTTTCACACATAAATTTGAAGGAGTGTAAAACGTGAAACAATTTATGCAAAATATGTTGGGTGTTGGTCGGCAAACAATCGACCAGATTTATGTGTAAAGCCGGCTCTTTGTAAAACGTGAAACAATCACTCGCTATTCGAATAGTTCCTTGTGTATGTAATTCACCTTATGATCCCAGTATCCGGCTTTATAGAGGCGTGAAATGAGTCCATACTTTTTGCTTACAAGCGGGTCAACTTCAAAATTTAATACCCAGTTTTCAAATTGCACTGCCTTGTATCCAATGAGTTTTTTATAAAAAAGCGGCACTATTTTGTTCTTAATGGATCCAAAGTCTCTGACTGCAAAAATTGCCTTTTTCCCTCTTTGATAATTATCGTAGTTGTATGGGCCAAATGTGTTGATGTTGGACTTTAGGCCTAAATGATTTTTTACTTTCTTTAATAGCTCTATATCTCGCTCGTGCATCGAGATTACGAAAGCCGGAATTTTTGGTTTTTCTCCACTTTTTAATTTAAATCCTCGGTGAAATGTGAATGTTCCCTCGCCATCTGTGAGCCCTCGTATATATTCGTTTGTTATTACTCTATGTTGTTTATCCATTATTTACATTTGTTGTTTCACGTTTTACAATCAATTATAACAATTCACTGTTTTACATTCAAACACTGTGAAAAAGGATACAAAGAAGGTCGGGGATGCGTACGAGAAGGTTGCTTGCCAGTATTTGGAGGCTAAGGGATACAAAATACTTTTACGCAATATCTATGTTGGCAGGGATGAAATTGATATAGTCGCGCGAGAATTGGATAGCGGAATTTTAGTTTTTGTCGAGGTTAAGGGTTTGAAGAATTTTCGTAATTTTTCGTCGGAGCAAAATTTTAGTTTTAATAAGAAGCGAAAATTCACTCGTGCCTGCAGCTTGTTTGCCGGTAGGCACAATGGATTGATTGGTGATTCTGGCTATAGACTGGATCTTGTTGCTATCGCAATGAAAAGTAGCTTGTTGCTAGACTGGCGGGATGATTGCGATGTGCGTCACTACGAAAATGTGCTTGCTTAGCAACAGGCATGGCAGAGTAGATCGCGCTCTTGTATATCGTACTAGTACGATATACAAGAAGGGTTGGGACGGGGCTTGACTTTTTCTTATATTTGCGTACAATAATAGCAATTAGAACTCAATGATTTTGAGGTCGCTACAAAGCGACCTTTTAAAGTCTTTGGAGCTAACATATATAAAACTATGGACATGGATTTGAAAAATTTGAAGCGGGCGATTGATCAAGTTGCCGAAGAAAAGGGGATTGACGGCAAGAAAGTTCTTGAGGCAATTGAATCCAGTATTGCTGCCGCTTATAAAAAAGAATACGAGAAGAAGGGCGAGATTATTAAGGCCTCTTTGGATACTAAAAGCGGTGATTTGAAATTTTGGCAGATTAAGACTGTTGTAGATGAAACAACTGTTCGTTTTGAGGAAGAAAAAACAGATGAGGAGGCCATAGAATCAGATGAGGCGGGGGAAACGCAAGAGGCGGAAGAGGAAGTTGGGGAGGATGTTTTGCCTCGATATAATCCGGTGCGCCACATTACCCTAGATGAGGCAAAAAAGATTAAGAAAACTGCAAAGGTGGGTGATGATTTGGAATTTCCTTTGGAAACTCACGAGGACTTTGGCCGAATTGCCGCACAAGCCGCAAAGCAGGTTATTTTGCAGCGTCTTCGCGAGGCCGAAAGAGATTCCATAGTTAGTGAATTTAAAGGCAGAGAGGGAGAAGTGCTAAGCGGAGTGGTGCAGCGCTTTGAGAGAGGCAACACTTATATAGACTTAGGCAGAGCTACCGGCGTTATGCCTTATCGGGAAGGAATTCCGGGTGAACACTACCGCATTGGCGAACGGCTTAAATTCTATATCGCTAAGGTAGATGATGAGAGCCGGGTGCCGGCCATTATTCTTTCTCGCAGTGACGAGAATTTTGTAAAGCGATTGTTTGAAGTTGAAATTCCTGAAATTCAGGAAGGGTTAATTGAAATTAAAGGAATTGCTCGCGAGGCGGGAAGCAGGTCTAAGGTGGCGGTTTTATCAAATGAAGAGGGCATTGACCCGGTTGGCTCATGCGTTGGCCAGCGCGGTACCAGGATAATGGCGGTAAGCAATGAGTTGGGCCAGGAAAAAATTGATGTAATTGAATATAGCGAAGATCCGGTGAAATTTATCAGCGCGGCTCTTTCTCCGGCAGAAGTTGATGAAGTAAAAGTTGGCCAAGACCAACAAGCGGTTGTAATTGTTCCGGATGATGAACTTTCTTTGGCTATTGGACGAGGCGGACAAAATGTACGCTTAGCGGCCAAGCTAACAGAATGGAAAATTGATGTTAGAAGCGCGAGCAATCCGGATCAAAGCCATGCCGAGAGAGTAGAGAAGGATCGGGCGGAGAAGGAAGCTGAGGCCGCGGGAGACGAAGTAAACCCCGAAAAATCATCTGAAGATGACCTCGGGGCAGGCGAAGTTAAAGAGGCCGATACAGAAGAAGTAGAGAGTGAAGAAAAAGCTGAAGAGGCTAGAAATAAGGAAAAGACTGAAGAAGAAAAAGAAGATAAGTAGTGATTAAAATTAATTAAGCAAAGCTATGAGCAACAGTTCACACTTTTACTCAATCCCACAAGAAGGTGCGCCCAAAATTCTTCATGTTGTTACTGAAATTTCTAAGGGTGACTTTAACAAATACGAGTACAACAAAGATTTGGGCATTCTTGAACTAGACCGAGTGCTTCACGGCCCAACTTTTTACCCGGTTAACTATGGCGATGTTCCGGGTACTTGGAATGAAGGAGATAACGATCCGCTGGATGCGGTGGTATTTAGCACCGGAAAAATTTTGCCGGGTGTTTTGGTACATGGAAGAGTTATTGGGTTAATGGAAATGGATGACAATGGGGAAGAGGATCATAAAATTCTTTGTGTGAATGACCGAGACCCAAGGTACGATTACATTAAAACTGTTGATGATCTTCCGGAAGGAAAGCGTAAGGACCTAAAGAACTTCTTTGAGATTTATAAGATTGCTCAGACCGGACGCGACAGTGTCAAGGTTGGGAATTTCTTGGGACCGGAAGCGGCGTATAAATTGATTGAGGAATCTATTGAAGCCTATAAGAAAAAGTTTTGCTAGACAGCTAGACGATTAGATGTTTAGACCACTAGACTAAAAAGGAATGAAGAAAGACATTAAACAATTACCCGGCTCTAAAGTGGAGCTTTCTGTTGAGCTTACAAAAGAAGAGTTTGAGCCTCACTGGCAGGCGGCTTATGAGACCCAAGCCAAGAACGTAAAGGTAAAAGGTTTTAGGGCGGGAAAGGCGCCAAAAGAGTTTGTTGACTCTAGCGTTGATAAAGACAAGGCTTTTAGTGAAGCTCTGAGGGAGGCAGTGGGTAAAAACCTCTCTGATTTAAGCGCGGAAAGGGACTGGGTAATTATTGACCAGCCTCAAGTTGAAGTTTCAGAGCTGACTGATGATGGCGGACTGAAATATAGTGCTACGCTGACTCTTTTTCCGGAGATTAAGCTTGCAGATTATAAAAAACTGGCAAAGAAAATTCTTGCGGAAAAGAAAGAGCCTAAATTTGAAGAGGAAGAGGTTGCTAAAAGTATTGAATATTTGCAAAACAGTAGGGCTAAAGAAATACGAGTTGAGCGTGAAGCCAAAGATGGTGATTTACTAGAGATTGATGTTGAAACAAAATGCGGAGGCGAGCTAGTTCCCGGTGCAACACTTTCAAAAGATAGATTTATTCTTGGCCAGAGCAAATTTATTGAAGGCTTTGATAAAAAACTGATTGCTAAAAAGGCGGGAGAAGAATTTGAATTTAGTTTGCCGGTGCCGGCTGATTACTGGCAGAAGGATTATGCAGGCAAGGCCTTTGATTTTAAACTGAAAGTGCAGGGAGTGTTTGAGCGGGAAGTTCCGGAACTTAACGATGAGTTTGCAAAAACTTTAAGCCCGCAAATTAAAAATGTTAAGGATTTGGAAGATAATATTCGCGAAGGTTTAAAGCAGGAAAAGGAAAAGAAGGAACTGGAAAGGGTGCAGATTAAGCTGGTTGAAGAAATTGCTGAAGAAAGCAAAATGGAAATTCCGGAAGTGATGAAAGAGCGAATGCTTGAGGCTATGGTGGCGGAAACAATGTCTATGATGGGCGGACGGCAAGTGACAGATCAAGAAAAAATGAAAGCAGAGATGCGAAAGCAGTTTGCAAAGGAAGCGGAGAAGAGGGTTAAGGTAAACTTGGTGCTACATGAAATTGCCAAGCAGGAAAATCTGGAACCAAGTAAGAAGGAAATTGAAGATATGGCGAAATTGCAAAACTTGGATGTAGATAAATATTATGATTATATTTATGGGAATTTGCAGAATAAGAAGATATTCGCTTTTCTCAACTCTTTTAAAAAAGAAGAATAAAAGCTAGGATGTAGGAGTTAGGAGATAGGAGTTTGCAAATTTCTAAGTTACTCCAATTGCCCCAATTTCCAAAAGAAGAAAAGTAAAGAAAAGAATAAACTATGAACAAGGGAATGAATAACCAATACTTAATTCCAACTGTTTTAGAGAAAACTCAGTTTGGAGAGCGAGCCTACGACATATATTCTAGGCTTTTAAAAGAGAGAATCATTTTCATTGGCGGGCCAATTAACGATCAGGTGGCCAATGTTGTTATTGCTCAGCTGCTTTTCTTAAGCCACCAAGATAGCAAAAAAGATATCCAGCTTTACA